>CAXGVP010000061.1:0-11002 GCA_964013055.1 uncultured Albimonas sp. | reverse complement strand
CGC
Organism: uncultured Albimonas sp.; assembly: GCA_964013055.1. Classification (GTDB taxonomy): domain Bacteria; phylum Pseudomonadota; class Alphaproteobacteria; order Rhodobacterales; family Rhodobacteraceae; genus Albimonas. The sequence goes on along the minus strand of CAXGVP010000061.1, from coordinate 10,999 downwards.
CCCTGGCCCCGGGCGCTTCGCGGGATGCAGGCGCGCCGCCCGCCGCCCCGCCGCCGGCCCGGAAACCGAGGTCGGCGGAGGCCCCGGGTCAAGCCCGGGGCGCCTGCGGAGCGGGCCTCGCGCCCCTATTCGCTCTCGCGGATCAGATACCCCGGCAGCTCCGGCTGCGGGAACACCGAGACCGCCATCAGCCGCCGCCGCGTCCGCTCCGCCGACAGCCGCATATGCTCGGCCATCGCATCCGCGCCCGCCGACCACGACCCGCGCGTGAGGAACTCCAGCACGATCCGATGCTCCCCCATCGCCAGCGCGAAGGGGCGCGAGCCGACGAACTCCGCGAACACCCGGTTCACCACCAGCGCGATCTGGCTCTGCCGGATCATCCGCAGCAGGTGAGGATTGGGCGAGGCCGCCAGCAGCCGCACATGCAGGTCGCTCTCCAGCTCCTCGATCACCGGAGGGGGCAGGTCGTCGGGATCCTCCTGCGCCGCGACCACCCGCTCGAGCATGTCGGCCAGATCCCGCCCCGGCAGCCGCGGCGCGCTCTCGGCCAGGGCCAGCGGCTCCAGCGCCTGGCGGATCGCGAAATAATGGGCCACGTCGCGCGCCGTCAGCGGACCGATCATCCAGTGGCTGCGCGGGTTCTTCTGCACCAGTCCCCGGTCCTGCAGCCGCGACAGCAGCTCCCGGATCACGTTGCGCGAGACGTCGTAGTGGTCCGCCGCCGCCTGCTCGTGCACCCGGAACAGCCCGAAGGGCAAGGCGCGCGCCACCGAGCCCTCGAAGTCCCGCGCGATCCGCTCCGCCGCGCCCATCTGCGGCTCCGGCGCGCCTTCCTCCAGGCCCAGCATGGCGGGCGTCAGCTTCACCCGCTGCGGCTGGTCCGCGCCGGGGACGAGGAACCCGCGCCCCGAGAACCGCTCCAGCATCCCGCGGGCCGCCAGCTCCCCCATCGCGGTCCGCACCGGCGTGCGGGACGAGCCGAACAGCTTCGCCACCGGCCCCTCGGTCAGCACCGTCCCCGGCGCCAGCCGGCCGCCGGCGATGGCGCGCTCCAGCGCCCGCTCGACCGCGGCGTAGAGCGGGGCGGGCCGGCCCGGGTCGCCGCCTCGGGCGTCGAGGATGTCGGGGTCGTCGTCGCTCACGCCTGGCCTCGTGTCTTCTCGGGAAACGTTACGCTCAAAATCGGCTTTCGTATACGAAAGTCGCTTTCTTGGCGCCGCATATCTGGGCGCCTCCGCTCAATCCGCCGGCTTTCACCCGGATTCCGCGCCTTCGCCATCAAAGAGTTTTGACTTTTGTCGGCAAAGTGCAATTCTGATCCGGCGAGTCGAACCACGGAGGACACGCCCACATGCTGGAGCTTCAGGGGCTCTCCAAGCGCTACGGGACCGAGGTCGCCCTCGACGACGTCTCTCTCGTCGTCCGGGACGACGAGTACCTGACGCTTCTCGGCCCCTCGGGCTCGGGCAAGTCCACCCTGCTGCGGGTGATCGCGGGGCTCGAGCGGCCGGACGCCGGGCGCGTGCTGCTCGACGGGGCCGACATCTCCACGCTGCCGACCCACCGCCGGGGCCTGGGCGTGGTGCAGCAGACCTACGCGCTGTTCCCCCACATGTCGGTCTTCGACAACGTCGCCTTCGGCCTGCGCTTCCGCGAGGCCAGCCCCGTGACCGACCCGGCCGAAGTCGACCGGCGCACCCGGGGCGCCCTCGAGCTCGTCGGCCTGACCGGGTTCGAGGCCCGCATGCCCGGTCAGCTCTCCGGCGGCCAGAAGCAGCGCGTGTCGCTCGCCCGCACCCTGGTCGCCGAACCCCGCATCTGCCTGCTGGACGAGCCGCTGGGCGCCCTCGACGCCAACCTGCGCGAGCGGATGACGGTGGAGCTGCGCCGCATCCGCGAGGCGCTGGGCGTCACCTTCCTCCATGTCACCGGCAACGAGGCCGAGGCGCTGGCGATGGGCGACCGCATGATCGTGCTCGACCGCGGCCGCGCGCTCGCGGTGGCCCCGCCTGCGGAGATCTTCGCCGACCCCCCCGACATGCGCGTGGCGCGCTTCCTCAACGCCTGGAACCTGATCCCCGGCCGCGCCGGCGAGGCGGGCTTCGAGGTCGCCGGCGAGGCCCCCCTCGCCCTTCCCGCCCCCGCGCCCGAGGCCGAGACCTACGGCGTCCCCTACGACGCCGCCTGGATCAGCCGCGACGCCGCCCCCGCCCCCGGCGAGGGCGTCCTGCCCGCGCGCTACGTCGCCTCCGAGTTCCTGGGCTCGAAGGTCGTCTACCTGCTGCGCCGGGCCGACGGAAAAGTGTTCGAGGTGGAGCGCCATCTCAGCCGCGAGGACCCCGAGAGCTACGCCCAGGACGAGACGCTGGCCGTCCGCTGGCGTCTCGCGGACGTGCATCTCTTCGACGGCGCCGGCCGCCGCATCGCTCTCCCCGAAGCCGGAGCCCCTGCATGACGTCCTCCGATACCCTGCCCCTGCCGGCCCCCGCCGGCGCCGATCCGCAGGCCGAGGGCTGGTTCGCGCGCAACCGCAGCCTCGTGCTGGCCTCGCCGGGCGTGGCGTGGATGGTGCTGTTCCTGCTCGTGCCGCTGGGGATGATGATCTACGTCAGCTTCTGGACGCAGACCACCTTCGCGATCAACTCCACCCTGACCACGAAAAGCTGGGTCGCGTTCTTCTCCTCCGACACCTACGTCGGCGCGCTGCTGCGCACCCTGCGCCTGTGGCTGACGGTCCTCGCCCTGACCTTCGTCATCGGCTACCCGACCGCGCTCTTCATCGGCCGCTTCGTGCGCTCGAAATCCATCCAGACGATCCTGCTGGTCGCCTGCGTGATCCCGTTCTGGACCTCGTTCCTGATCCGCGTCCTCGCCTGGCGCCCGATGCTGGGGCGCGAGGGCGCGGTCAACATCGTCCTCGAAAACCTCGGGATCATCTCCCAGCCCATCGAGACGCTGCTGTTCACCGAGACCTCGGTCGTGATCGGCATGGTCCAGATCTACGTGGTGTTCATGGTCGGCCCCGTGGCCTTCATGCTGGCGCGCATCGACGACAGCCTGATCGAGGCCGCCCGCGATCTCGGCGCCTCGGCCTGGACGATCTTCTCGCGCATCATCTTCCCGCTGTCGCTGCCCGGCGTGGTGGTCGGCGCGATCTTCGTCTCGGTGATGGTGCTGGGCGAGTTCGCGACCGCCTCCGCGCTCTCGGGGCGCAAGGTGAACCTGCTGGGCAACATCATCGTCAGCCAGGTCGGCTCCCTGAAATGGGCCTTCGCCGCCGTCATCGGCGTGGTGCTGACCGTCTGCATCGGGGTGGTGGTCGCCGCCCTCCTGCGCCTCGTGAACCTGCGCAAGGAGCTCTGAGCCATGGGCGACCTTCCGATCCTCAAGCGCGCGCTGGCGGTCTACACCGGGCTGTTCATCGTCTTCCTCTACGGCCCCTTCGTGGTGATGGGCATCCTCAGCTTCCAGGCCGGCCCCGAGGGCGGCCCCCAGTTCCCGATCATCGAGTGGTCGACCTACTGGTATCGCCACCTCTTCGGCCTGACCGAGGCCACCCGCATCGCCCCCCTGCCGATCCGCGAGGCGCTGCTGCGCTCCCTGACCCTGGCCTTCGCGACGACCGTCGTCTCCACGGTCCTCGGCACCCTGACGGCGCAGGCGTTCCGCCGGAACTTCCGCGGGTCGGGCGTGATCTTCTACCTGGTGATCCTCGGCATGATGGTCCCCGGCCTGCTGCTGGGCCTGGGCCAGGCGCTGGTGGCGCAGAACCTCGGGATCGACCGCAGCTGGTGGGGCACGGCCTTCGTGCTGCACGTGGTCTACACCTACCCGTTCGCCTTCCTGGTGATGCTGGCGATCTTCAACCGCTTCGACCCCCGCGTCGAAGAGGCCGCCTGGAGCTTGGGCGTCTCCCCCGCCGTGACCTTCCGCAGGATCACCTTCCCGATGGTCTTCCCCGGCGTGCTCTCGGCGATGCTGTTCGGCTTCACCCTCAGCTACGACGAGTTCCCGCGCTCGCTTTTCACCGCCGGCTCCGACGTCACCCTGCCGCTGGCGATCTACGGAACCTTCGCGGTCGAGATCCACCCCAACATCTTCGCCTTCGGGGTCCTCTCCACCCTCTTCTCCTTCACGATCCTGGCCATCTACGGCCTGCTGATGGCGGCCTCCGTCCGACGTGCGCGCATCAAGGCCTCCGGCATTCAGGAGGACGAGGCATGAGCCGCCTGTCCGCCCACGCCGCCCTCGTCACCGGCGCCGGCGCCGGCATCGGCCGCGCCATCGCCCTGCGCCTCGCCGCCGAGGGCGCCAAGGTCGCCGTCAACGATCTTTCCCCCGCCCGCGCCGCCGAGACCGTTGCGCTGATCCAGAAAGCCGGAGGCGAGGCCCTCCCCGCCCCCGGCGACGTCTCCTCCCCCGAGGCCGTGGACGCCATGTATTCGACGGCGGAATCCGCCTGGGGCCGCATCACCCTGGCCGTGAACAACGCCGGCATCGTCCACCAGGCGAAGCTCGAGGACCTGACGGTCGAGGACTTCGACCGCATGATCGCCGTGCACCTTCGCGGCTGCTTCCTCGGCTGCCGCCGGGCGATCAACCCGATGCTCGCGGCGGGGCAGGGGGTGATCGTCAACATCGCCTCCCAGCTCGGCCAGATCGGCGGGATCGAGCTCGCCCACTACTCCGCCGCCAAGGCGGGCATCATCGGCCTGACCAAGTCGCTGGCCCGCGAGGTCTCCTCCCGCGGCGTGCGCGTCAACGCCGTCGCCCCCGGCCCGATCGCGACCGAGCTGGTCATGGCCCTTTCCGACGACTGGCGCGCCGCCAAGACGGCCGAGCTGCCGCTCGGCCGCTTCGGCGCCCCCGAGGACGTGGCGGCCACCGTCGCCTTCCTCGCCTCGGACGACGCGAAAATCTACGTGGGCCAGACGCTTGGCCCGAATTCCGGCGACGTGATGCTGTGAGGGCCCGCCAATGAAAACCGTCCTGATCACCGGCGCCGGCATCGGCATCGGCCGCGCCACGGCAAAGACCTTCGCCGCCGCCGGCTGGCGCGTGATCGTCACCGACGTCCTCCCCGACGAGGGCGCCTCCGTCGTCGCGGAAATCGAGTCCGCCGGCGGCACGGCCGAATTCCACCCCCTCGACGTCACCTCAACCGAGGCCGCCGAGACCCTCGTCGCCCAGATCGAAACCGCCCACGGCGCCCTCGACGCCCTGATCTGCAACGCCGGCATCGCCCACAAGGTCCCGCTGGCCGAGCTGACGGACGAGAAATGGGACCACACCATGGAGGTGGACCTGAAGGGCATGATCCGCCTCGTCCGCCCCGCCGTGCCCGGCATGCAGGCGAAAGGCGGCGGCGCCATCGTCTGCCTCAGCTCCATCATGGGCGTCGCCTACGGCTGGGACGAGCATGTCGCCTACTCCGCCGCCAAGTCCGGCGTCGTCGGCATGGTCCGCGCGCTGGCGGTGGAACTCGCCCGCTCCGGCATCCGCGTGAACGGCGTTGCCCCCGGCTACATCCGCACCGCCCAGGCGCTCTCCGAAAAGCATTCCCTCGGTCCGGAGGGCCTCGAGAAGGCCGCCGACTTCATCCCGATGGGCCGGGTCGGAGAGCCCGAGGACATCGCCGACGTCATCCATTTCCTCGTCTCGGACCAGGCCCGGTATCTCACCGGCCAGGTGCTGACCGTCGACGGGGGCCTGCTGGTGGGCCGCTACTGACCCCGCCCGCGCGTAACGACCTCGACCAGACCAACAGGGAGACGACCATGAGACACTTCCACCCCTCTCGCCGCCGGTTCCTCGCCGGCGCCGGCGCGCTGGCCGGCTCCTCGGCGCTGATCCGCCCCAACCGCCTGTGGGCGCAGGGCCTCTCCTCCCAGGAGCTGCGCACCGTCGGCCTCTCGGTCACGGTGCAGGAGCGCATCCTCCAGGAGTTCAAGGAGAAATCCGGCGTCGGCGCCGTCTCGGGCAAGGCCGACATCTTCCCCAACACCCAGACCGAGCTGCTCTCGGGCTCCAAGGCCTACGACTGCTGGGAGACCATCGGCGAGCGTCTGCCGGCGATGACCATCACCAACACCATCGCCCCCATCGCCACCTCGGACCTGACGAACTGGGGCGACATCCGCCCCATCTTCTCCGAGGTCGCGGACGGCATGGCCCCCCAGGCCCATATCGCCGGCCAGATCTGGGCGGACGAGGCTAAGACCCAGCTGTGGATGGTCCCCACCGTCTTCAACTTCGACTCCATCGGCTACCGTCCCGACCTGGTCGAGGCCGAGGAGGCCAACACCTGGACCGCCCTCTTCGACGACAAGTTCAAGGGCAAGTCGGGCCTCAACGTCGACCCGCTGATCGCATTCGGCCAGGCGATCCTCGCCATGAACAGCCTCGGCCTGCTCGAGGTCCCCAACCCCGGCAACCCCTCGATCGAGGAGATCGACGAGGCCGCCGCCTTCCTGATCTCCAAGAAGAAGGGCGGCCAGTTCCGCGCGCTCTGGGGCGACTTCGGCGAGCTGGTGAACCTGCTGGCCTCGGGCGAGATGGTGGTGGCCGACGCCTGGCAGCCCGCGGTGATGGCGGTGAAGGCCCAGGGCATCGAATGCGCCTACGCCGTCCCCAAGGAAGGCTACCGCGGCTGGGCCATCGGCATCTCGATGATCGACGGCACCCCCAACGCCGAGGCCGTGAAGGCCTACGCCGACTACTGGCTGTCGGGCCCCCCCGCGATCACCGTCTCCGAGCAGGGCTATTACTCGCCCACGACGAAGATCAAGGAGGTCATGGACCCCGCCAAGTACGCCTTCTGGTACGAGGGCCAGCCCTGGACCGGCGCGCCCGAGCGCGGGATCAATGAAGGCGACCTGCGCGACGGCGGCTCGCTGGAGGAGCGCGCCTCCCACGTCGCCTACTGGCACCAGTGGCCCGACGAATACGACCACCTGATGATGAAGTGGGACGAGTTCCTCTCGGCCTGATCGCCCTCGAGGGGCGCCGTGCCGGGCGCCCCGCGCAGCCCTCGTCCGCCCCGGCGGGCGGGGGCCCCTCTGACCCTCCGGAGCGCCCTCGATGACCCAATTCGACCTGGAACTTGTGAAGCTGCGCAAGGTCTACGGCGGCGAGACCGTCGCGGTCGAGGATTTCGACCTGCAGGTCGCGAAGGGCGAGTTCATCTCCTTCGTCGGCCCGTCGGGCTGCGGCAAGACCACGACCCTGCGCATGATCGCGGGGCTGGAGGAGATCACCTCCGGCGACCTCCTGATCCGCGGCCGCAACTTCACCCGGATCCCCGCCGAGAAGCGCCCCACCGCCACGATCTTCCAGAACTACGCGCTGTTCCCCCACCTGAGCGTGCGCGAGAACATCGAATTCGGCCTCAAGGTCCGCGGCCTGTCCTCTGCGGACGTGAAGCGCCGCACCGACGCCATCATCGGCAAGCTGGAGCTCGGCGACGTCGCCTCCGCCCGCGAAAGCGCGCTCTCCGGCGGCCAGAAACAGCGCGTGGCCCTCGCCCGCGGCCTGGCGGTGGAACCGGAAATCCTGCTGCTGGACGAGCCGCTGGGCGCCCTCGACGCCAACCTCCGCAAATCCATCCAGGAAGAGCTGAAGATCCTCCAGCGCGAGGTCGGCATCACCTTCATCTTCGTCACCCACGCCCAGTCCGAGGCCCTGTCGATGGGCGACCGCGTGGTGGTGATGAACGCGGGCCGCGTCGAGCAGATCTCCGCCCCCTTCGAGCTCTACACCCGCCCCCGCTCCCCCTTCGTGGCCCGTTTCATCGGCCGCAACCTGCTGATCCCAGGAGAGCTTTCCCAGGCCGACCCCGACCGCGCCGTGGTCGCCACCCGCTTCGGCCCCCTCGCCGGCGCCCCGGTCTTCTCCGGCGCGACGTCCGGCGCGAAAGCCACCGTCGTCGCCCCCTCCGAATACGTCGAGCTCCACGCCCCCGGCGCCCCCGCCCGCGACCCCGAGGCGGCCGAGGGCCTCTCGGGCCGCATCACCGCCCTCGACCCCGTCGGCCACGTGATCTTCGCCACCGTGCAGCTGGACGAGACCCTCTCCGTCCGCCTCGAAACCCACCGCGAGCGCTTCGAGGGCCGCGGTCTCGCCCCCGGCGCCCCCGTCGACCTGCGCTGGCGCCCCGGCCGCGCCTCGGTGGTCCTCGACGCCGCCTGACGCCATGGGGCGGCCCGGCCGCCCCGGAACGGACGGCCCGGCCGCCCGCCCCTCCGACGCCGCCCCCGGCGTCCCGACCCGACCCGACGGCTCCCGACCGTCCCGAAAGCCCGGCCGGCCCAGCGCCGACCGACCCTGCAACCGCCCTGGCGACCCCAGGCCCCGCGCGACGCCCTCGTCGCGCGCCGCTGGAGACGTGCCCGATGGACGTCCAGACCCGTCCTGCCGCCCCTCGCCGGACGCCCGCGCGCGCCCCTGCCGGCCGCTCCGCCGGGGGCGGCGGCGACCGCCTCGACCGCATCGCCGACGCGTCGGCCGCCGAGATCGGCCGGGCGCTGGCCACCGGCGAGACCTCCTCGCTGGCCCTGACCGAGCGCCTCCTGTCCCGCATCGAGGCCGGCGACCCGGCCGTCTTCCTCCGCCTCACGCCCGAGCGCGCGAGGGCCGAGGCCGCCGCCGCCGACGCCCGCCTCGCCGCCGGCCGGCCGCTGTCGCCGCTCGACGGCGTCCCCATCGCCTGGAAGGACCTGGTGGACATGGCGGGCGAGCGGACCACCGCCGGCTCCGCCCTCCACGCCGACGCGATCCCCGCCTGCCGGGACGCCGAGGTGGTCGCCAACGCCGCCCGCGCCGGCATGGTCAGCCTTGGAAAACTGAACCTGGCCGAGTTCGCCTATTCCGCCCTCGGCCAGAACCCCCATTTCGGAACCCCCGCCAATCCCGCCGGCGCGGGCCGGGCGCCGGGCGGCTCCTCCTCGGCCTCCGGCGCGGCGGTGGCCGCCGGCCTCGTGCCCTGCGCGCTCGGCTCCGACACCGGCGGCTCGATCCGCATCCCGGCCAGCTTCTGCGGCGTGGTCGGCTCGAAATCCTCCTCCGGCCGCCTGCCCATGGCCGGCGTGTTCCCGCTGTCGAGGACCCAGGACACCATCGGCCCGCTCTGCCGCTCGGTCGAGGACGCCGCCCTGCTCGACGCCATCCTCCGCGGCGCCCCCGCGCCGGCGCCGCCGCCGCTCGACGTCGCCACCCTCTCGATCCTCGTCCCCGAGGGCGTGGCCCTGAGCGACCTCTCCGAGGACGTCGCCGAAACCTTCGAGCGCAGCCTGACCGCCCTCGCCCGCGCCGGCGCCTGGATCCGGCGCGAGCCCCTGCCGGCCCTCGAGCGCGTCGCGGCCGCCCTCGCCGCAGGCTCCATCGTCGCGGCCGAGGCCTATGCCCTCCACCGCGACGCCCTGGAGGGCCCCGAACTGAGCCGCATCGACCCCCGCGTCGCCGCCCGGATGCTGATCGGGCAGGGCATGTCCGCGGCCGACCTCGTCGACCTCCACCGCCTGCGCGACTCCGCCATGGCCGAGGTCCGCGAAACCCTCGACGGCGCCTTCCTCGCCATGCCCGCCACGGCGATCACGGCCCCGAAACTCTCCGAGATGAAGGACGAGGCCGCCTTCCGCCGCCTCACCCATCTCGCCAACCGCAACACCGGCTTCGGCAGCTTCCTCGACCTCCCCGGCCTCGCGATCCCCAACGGGCGCGACCGCGACGGGCTGCCCACCTCCTTCCTCCTCTCGGCCCCCGCCGGCGGGGACGCGGCGCTCCTGCGCGCCGGCCTCGGCGTCGAGCCGCTCATCCGCACCACGAAAGGACCAGCTGCATGATACGAGTAGGCGTCGACGTCGGCGGCACCTTCACCGACATCGTCCTCGAGCGGCGCGAGCCCGGGACGGACCCCGAGGTGACCGTCACCAAGGTCCCCTCCACCCCCCACGACCAGTCCGAGGGCGTGGTCGCCGGCGTCCTCCAGGTCTGCCGCCTGGCGGGCGTGGAACCGGGCCAGATCAACCAGCTCTTCCACGGCACCACGGTGGCCACCAACATGGTGATCGAGCGCGACGGCGCCCATGTCGGCATGCTGACCACCAAGGGGTTTCGCGATATCCTCCACATTGCGCGGCATAAAAGGCCGCACAACTTCTCCCTCCAGTTCGACGTCCCCTGGCAGTCCGCCCCGCTGGTCAAACGCCGCGACCGCCTGCCCATCGCCGAGCGCGTGATGCCCCCGACCGGCGAGATCGAGCTCCCCCTCGACGAAGCCGAAGTCCGCGCCGCCGCCGAACTGCTGAAAAAGCGCGGCGTCGAGGCCGTGGCCATCGGCTTCCTGTTCTCCTTCCTCAACGACGCCCACGAAAAGCGCGCCCGCGAGATCGTGCAGGAGGTGATGCCCGAGGCCTATATCTGCGCCTCCTCCGACGTGGTGAACGTGATCCGCGAATACGAGCGGTTCTCGTCGACCGCCATGAACGCCTACATCGGCCCGCGCACGGCCCTGTATCTCCGCCGCCTGGAAACCCGCCTCAAGGAGAACGGCATCCAGGCCATCGTGCGGATCATGCAGTCCAACGGCGGCATCTCGACCATCGAGAACTCGGCCGCCCGCCCCATCGGCCTCCTGCTCTCGGGCCCCGCTGGCGGCGTCATGGGCGGCCGCTGGACGGGCGAGCACTGCGACGCGGCCAATGTCATCACCATCGACATCGGCGGCACCTCCGCCGACATCTCGGTGATCCAGGACGGCGAGCTGCGCATCAAGAACCCGCGCGACACCACGGTGGCGGACCTGCCGGTGCTCGCGCCCATGATCGACATCGACGCCATCGGCGCCGGCGGCGGCTCGATCGCCTATGTCGACGCCGGCGGCGCCTTCCGCGTCGGTCCCCGCTCCGCCGGCGCCGCCCCCGGCCCCGCCTGCTACGGCCGCGGCGGCACCGAGCCGACCGTCACCGACGCCCAGGTCGCGCTCGGCCGCCTCGACCCC
>CAXGVP010000060.1:0-11023 GCA_964013055.1 uncultured Albimonas sp. | reverse complement strand
CACGTTTTACTTGAGAGACAAGCATATCGGGATGGGCGCCCGCGTCCCCGCGATCCGCCAGCCGTCCGCGATCCGCCCGCCCCGGCCGCTCAGGACGGCGGCATCGCCGCGCCCCTCAGGGCCTCAGCACCACCGCGCCGGCCAGCGTCCGGCTCTCCAGCAGGCGATGCGCCTCGGCGGCCTCGGCCAGCGGCAGCTCCCGCTCCACCCGGGTCTGCGCCACCCCCGCCTCGATCGCCGCGAACAGGTCCGCGGCCATCGCCTCCGCCCGCCAGGGGTCGGCCAGGTAGGCGAACACCGACGGCCGCGCCAGCGAGTTCGAGCCCTTGAACAGCCGCGACACCTCCACCGGCGCCACCGCCCCCGAGCTCTGCCCGAAGTTCACCAGCCGCCCCAGCCGCGCCAGACAGTCCAGCGAGCCCTCGAACGTGTCCCGGCCCACCGAGTCATAGGCCACGTTCACCCCGCGCCCCCCGGTGATCTCCCGCACCCGGGCCACGAAATCCTCGTCGCGATACAGCACCACATGATCGGCGCCGCAGGCCCGCGCCACCTCGGCCTTGGCCTGGGATCCCACCGTCGCGATCACCTCCGCCCCCAGCGCCTTCGCCCAGCGCACCAGGATCTGCCCGACCCCGCCCGCGCCCGCATGCACCAGCGCCGTCTGCCCCGCCTCCAGCGGCCAGGCGTCCCTGACCAGCATCCGCGCCGTCAGCCCCTTCAGCGTCAGCGAGGCCGCGGCCACGTCGCTCACCCCATCTGGCAGCCGCAACGCCAGCGCCGCCGGGATCACCGCGGCCTGCGCATAGCCCCCGTAGCCGCGCGTCACCCAGGCCAGCCGGTCGCCGACCGCCCAGCCCTCGACCCCCTCGCCCACCGCCTCGACCTCGCCGGCGGCCTCGATCCCCGGAACCCCGGGCAGCGGCAGCGTCTGGTAGAGGCCCGAGCGCACGTAGACGTCATGAAAATTCACCCCTGCCGCGGTCACCCGGGCGCGGATCTCGCCGGGTCCCGGGCGGCCGGGATCGTGGTCCTCCAGCGTCAGAACCTCGGGGCCGCCGGGGCGGCGCAGAACGATCGCGCGGGTCATCGGGAAGAACCTCCGGGCCGGATGCAGGGACCGAAGCAGTAGAAGCGACCGACCGGCCGGTCAACGCCTGCACCCCGACGCCGCGACCCGGCCCGCATCCGCAGACCCGCACGCGCCGCCCTCCAGCCCTTGCGCCTCGCCCTCGCGCCCCGCCCTCCCGAACCCGCGCCCCACCGGTCCGACCCCGCGCCCCGACCCCGCGCCCCGACCCCGCGCCCCGCCGGCCAGCCCCTGGCCCGCGGCCGAGACCGGCGGAGGCGCTCAGAGCTCGAAGCTCTCGTGCATCCCCGGCGTCTCGATCCGCGGCCCGTGGGGATCGCCGTGGCCCAGGCGACGGGCGAAGGCCGCGCGCTCCTCGTCCTCGCCATGCACCAGGAAGGTGCGGGTGCGGCGGCCGGCGGCGGCCGCATGCCAGTCCGCCAGCTCCGAGGCGCCGGCATGGGCCGAAAACCCGTTGATCGTGTGGATCGCCGCGCGCACCGGCACCTCCTCGCCGAACAGGCGCAGCGTCTTCGCCCCGTCGATCACCCGCCGCGCCGGCGTGCCCCGCGCCGCGAACCCCACGAAGATCACCGAGCAGTCCGCATGCGGAAGGTTGTAGCGCAGGTGATGCCGCACCCGCCCGCCGGTGCACATCCCCGAGCCCGCCATCAGCACCGCGCCCGAGCGCACCCGGTTGAGCTGCATCGACTCCGCCGCCTCATGCACGAAATGCAGGTTGGGCGGCGCGAACGGGTCCTGATGCGCCGCGATCCGCTCGCGGATCTCGTCGCGGAAGAACCCCGGGTGGCGCGCGAAGATCCGGGTCGCCGAGATCGCCATCGGCGAGTCGAGAAAGATCTCCATCTCCCGCGGGATCCGCCCCGAGGCCATGCCTCCCAGCAGGTGGTAGAGCAGCTCCTGCGCCCGCTCCAGCGCGAAGGTGGGGATCACGATGTTGCCGCCGCGCGCCGCGGCCTCGCTCACCGCCGCCTCGAACTCCGCCACCGACTCCGCGCGCGAGCGGTGGTCGCGGTCGCCGTAGGTGGTCTCCATCACCACCACGTCGACGTCGGACGGCGGCGAGGCCGGCCCGATCAGCGGACTGTCCGGCCGGCCGATGTCGCCCGAGAACAGCACCGAGCGCCGCTCCCCCCCCTCCTCCAGCTCCAGCAGGATCGAGGCCGAGCCCAGGATGTGCCCCGCATCGAAGAAGGTGACCCGCACGCCGGGGAACAGCGCGAAGCCGTGCCCATAGCGCGCCGTGCGCCCGAAGCGCTCGATCGCGTCCATCACGTCGAGCGAGTCGTAGAGCGGCTCGGGCCTCTTCTCCCCCCGGCGCCGATGCCGCGCCCGCCGCGCCGCCTCCTCTTCCTGCAGATGCGCGCTGTCGAGCATCACCAGCCGCGCCAGGTCCCGCGTCGGCGGGGTTGCCACGATCTCGCCCGCGAAGCCGCGGGCCACCAGCAGCGGGATCCGCCCGCAATGGTCGAGATGCGCATGGGTCAGCAGCAGCGCGTCGACCTGCGCCGGCTCGAAGCCGAAATCGTCGCCGTTGTCCTCGTCGAGCTCGCGCGAGCCCTGGAACAGGCCGCAATCCACCAGGATCCGCCGCCCCGCGACCTCGACCAGGTGGCACGAGCCGGTGACCTCGCCCCCCGCCGCCCCGTGAAAGGTGATGCGCATGGCTTTCCTCCTCCTGCGCCGCCGTTCGCCGGCGGTCCTGCTATGCCCCGCACGCCCCGCGACGGGGGCGGGCGGGCGCCGCGCTCAGTCCAGCAGCGGCTTGCGCCGCTCGGCATGCCAGCCGGCGATGTGGTCGCGGATCTCGGCCGCGGTCTCGGCGTAGACGAACAGCTCCAGGTCCTCGGGCGCTATCACGCCCTCGTCGGCCAGGAACTCGAAATCCACGGCGCGCGACCAGAACTCCCGCCCCACCAGCACCACGGGCAGGGGCTCGGCCTTGCGGGTCTGCAGCAGGGTCAGCGTCTCGAACAGCTCGTCGAAGGTGCCGAAGCCGCCCGGAAACGCCACCAGCGCCCGCGCCCGCTGCAGGAAGTGCATCTTGCGCAGCGCGAAATAGCGGAACCGCAGCGCAAGCGCCTCGGACAGGTAGGGGTTCGGATACTGCTCATGCGGCAGGTCGATGTTGAGCCCGACCGAGACCGCGCCCGCCTCCCATCCCCCCCGGTTCGCCGCCTCCATCAGCCCCGGTCCGCCGCCGGTGACGATGGCGATGCGCTCGCCATGGGGGCGGTCGGCGACGCTGGCGAGCAGGGCCGCGAACTCGCGCGCGACCGTGTACCAGCGCGAGGCGCAGACCATCCGCTCCGCCACCCGCAGCGCCCGCAGCCCCGCCCGGTCGCCGGGCGCGGCGGCGGCGGCCGCGCGGGCGGCCTCCAGCGCGCGCAGGGCCGCCGCGGGCTCGGGGATGCGCGAGGAGCCGAAGACCACGATGGCATGCGCGATCCCCTCGGCCCGCAGCGCGGCCTCGGCCTTGAAGTATTCCAGCTCCAGCCGAACGCCGCGCGCGAGGTCCGACTGCAGGAACCCCAGGTCCTCGTCCGCCAGCCGGTAGGCGGGCGAGGCCATCAGGGCCGCGACCCGCGCCGGCGCCCGGGGGTCGTCGCAGGCGGGCTTGGGCTCGCAGCCCGGCGCGCCGGGGGGAGGCTCGCAGGGGATCTCGTCTGCGTCGCCCAGGCGGGAGCCCGGCCGCTCCGCCCCTCCGTCGTCGGTCACCTCGCGCCCTCCCTGCCGCCGCGCATGACCCAGTATATCGCGGGGATCACCAGCAGGGTGAGCGCGGTGGAGCTCGCCAGCCCGAACAGCAGCGAAATGCCCAATCCCTGGAAGATCGGGTCCACCAGGATGAAGGCCGCCCCCGACATGGCGGTGATCGCGGTCAGGAAGATCGGCAGGAACCGCACCGCCCCCGCCGCCAGCAGCGCCTCATGCAGGGGCCGTCCCTGCGCCTGCTCGCGCCGGATGAAGTCCACCAGCAGGATCGAGTTGCGCACGATGATCCCGGCCAGGGAGATGAACCCGATCATCGAGGTCGCCGTGAACGGCGCCCCCAGCGCCCAATGCCCCAGCGCGATCCCGATCAGCGTCAGCGGGATCGGCGCCATGATCGCCAGCGGCAGGGTGAAGCTGCGGAACTGCCCCACGATCAGCAGGTAGATCCCCAGCAGGGCCGCCCCGAAGGCCGCCCCCATGTCGCGGAAGGTCACATAGGTCACCTCCCACTCGCCGTCCCACAGCAGGATCGGTTCGCGCGCATCCTCCGGCTGCCCATGAAGGCTGACGACCGGCTTCGGCAGGTCTCCCCAGTCCTCGGCCTCGATGGCGTCGCGCACCGCGATCATGCCGTAGATCGGCGCCTCGAAGCGCCCGGCCAGCTCGCCCGTCACCATCTCGATCGCGTGCCCGTTCTTGCGGAACACCGGCCACGAGCCCGGCACGACCGAGGCCGTGACCACCTCGCCCAGCTCCACATTGCCCTCGCCGACCCCGGCGGGGCCGCGCGCGGGGACCGGCACCGTCAGCAGCGCCTCGGTCACCTGCCGCTGGCTCTCGTCCAGCCGCACGGCGATGGGGATCGGGCGCACGCCGTGCCCGCGCTGGGAATAGCCGACCGTCGTCCCCCGGAACAGCAGCGCCAGCGTGTCGTGGACGGCCGACTGCTCCACCCCGTGATAGTCGAGGTTCGCCTGGTCGATCTCCAGCCGCAGCCGGCTCGGCGGGGCGCCGAAACTGTCGTCCACGTCCACGATGAAGTCGATGCTCCGGAAGATCCCCTCCAGCTTCGCGGCCACCGCGCGGCGCGTCTGCGCATCCGGCCCGTAGACCTCCGCCAGCAGCGTCGCCAGCACCGGCGGGCCGGGCGGCGCCTCGACCACCCGGATCGCGGTCCCCTCGGGAACGGCGACGCCCGCCAGCCGCTCCCGCAGGTCCAGCGCGATCTCGTGGCTCTGCCGCTCGCGATCCTCGACGGGGGCCAGGTTCAGCTGCAGGTCCCCCATCTCGGGGGTCGAGCGCACATAGTAATGCCGCACCAGGCCGTTGAAATTGAACGGCGCCGCGGTTCCGGCGTAGGCCTGCAGGCTCTCGACCTCCGGCAGCCCCCCGGCGACGCGGGCCAGCGCGAAAAGCGTGCGCTCGGTGTCCTCCAGCGTCGCGCCCTCGGGCAGGTCGACGACCACCTGCAGCTCCGACTTGTCGTCGAAGGGCAGCAGCTTCACCGTGACGTGCTGCGTGGCGAAGAGGCTCACGGACGCCACCGTCGCCGCGAACACCCCCAGCAGGAACCCCAGCGCCCGCCCCCGCGAGGCGAGGATCGGCGAGGCGACCGCCCGATAGATCCGCGCCATCCGCCCCGGCTTTTCCGGATCGTGCCCCCCGCGCTGGGGCGCCGCCTGCTGCAGCCGCAGCATGATCCACGGCGCGAAGATCACCGCCACGAAGAAGCTCAGGATCATCGCCGCCGAGGCGTTGACCGGGATCGGGCTCATGTACGGCCCCATCATCCCCGAGACGAACAGCATCGGCAGCAGCGCCGTGACGATGGTCAGCGTGGCGATGATGGTGGGGTTCCCGACCTCGGCCACGCCGCGCAGGGCGACGGTCATCCGGTCGCCCTCGGGATCCAGCCGCCAGTGGCGGGCGATGTTCTCGACCACCACGATGGCGTCGTCGACCAGGATCCCGATCGAGAAGATCAGCGCGAACAGCGACACCCGGTTGATCGTGTAGCCCATCGCGTAGCTGGCCGCGAAGGTCAGCAGGATGGTGGCCGGGATGATCACCAGCGTCACCACCCCCTCGCGCCAGCCGATGAACACCACGATCATCGCGAAGATCGACAGGCTCGCCCCCGTCAGGTGGCTGAACAGCTCGTCCGACTTGCGCTTCGCCGTCTCCCCGTAGTTGCGGGTGACCTCCACCTCCAGCGCGTCGGGGACCAGCCCGCCGCGCGTCCCCTCCAGCCTTGCGAGGATCCCCGCCGCCACGTCGACCGCATTCGCCCCCTCGCGCTTGGCCAGCGCCACCGAGACGGCGGGCCGGGGCAGGGCCTCGGCCCCCCCGGAAACATCGAGCGTCCACGCCCGCTTGTCCGCATCGGCGGGCGCCGAGATCACCTGCGCCACGTCCTTCACATAGACCGGCCGCCCGTCGCGCGTGGTCGCCACCAGCAGCCCCACGTCCGGGACCCCCACCAGGCTGCGCCCCGCGAGGATGTCCAGGCTCTCCCCCTCCCGCCGCACCTTGCCCAGCAGGGCCGAGCGGTTGGCGCTCTGAACCTTGCCCACCAGCTGCTCCAGCGTGACGCCATACAGCGCCAGCGCCGCCGGATCGGGCTGGATGCGGATCTCCGCGCGGCTGTCGCCCACCAGATAGGTCCGGCCCACCTCCGGCGTCTTCGCCAGCTCCGCCAGAAGCTGGCTCGCCACCTCGCCCAGGCTCGCGCGATCCCACCGCGCCGCCGCCTCCTCCGGCAGGTCGGCCCGCGGCGACAGCGTCAGCACCAGGATCGCCACGTCGTTGATCCCGCGCCCCACGATCAGCGGCTCGGGGATGCCCACCGGCAGCCGGTCGAGGTTGGCCCGGATCTCGGCATGGACCCGCACCACCGCGTCGTCCTCCGGCACGCCCACATCGAAGCGCGCCGTCGCCATCACCCGGTCGTCGAGCGTCTGGGAATAGACATGCTCTACCCCCGGCAGCCGTTGCAGCAGCAGCTCCAGGGGCTTGGCGACCAGCTCCACCGCATCGTCCGCCGCCAGCCCGTCGGCCTCGACGAAGACGTCGACCATGGGGACCGAGATCTGCGGCTCCTCCTCCCGCGGCAGCAGCGCCAGCGCCACGGCCCCCAGCGCCATCGCCGCCACCAGCAGCAGGGGCGCCAGCGGCGTTGCGATGAACGCCCGGCTGATCCCCCCCGCGATCCCCAGCCCGGGCTCGCGCGCGCTCATTCCCCGGCCCCCCACGCAGCCAGCACGTCGCCGGCCCGCAGCCCCGCCAGCACCTCGACGCCCCCGTCGACAGGGCCCCCGGGCTGGACCACCACCTCGACCGGAGCGCCCCCGGTCTCCAGCCGCACGAAGGCGACCCCGTGGCGCAGGCGCAGGTAGTCGGCGGGGATCACCAGCGCCTCCCGCACGCCGGTCGCCACCTCGAGCCGCACCCGCTCGCCCACGAAGAAATCCCCCAGGTCCGGGGCGGCGATGTCGACGACCACCTGGCCCGCCTCCAGCTCCGGGTAGACTTTTGCAATGCGCCCCTCGCCGGCCTCGCCGCCCGACAGCGGCCCGCGCGCCGCGATCCGCACCGAGTCGCCCTCGCCCAGGAAGCGCGCATGGCGCTCGGGCAGGCGGGCGCGCAGCACGAAGCGCTCGGCGGCGATCTCGGCGAGGGTCTCGCCGGGGGTCACGGTCATGCCCTGCACCACGGGAACCGACAGCACCCGGCCGGCTTCGGGGGCCAGCACCGCGCCCTCGGCCCGCTGCTGGACCAGGGCGGCGCGCTCCGCCTCGCGGGCTGCGCGGGTCTCCTCGATCACGGTCATCGCGGTGCGCGCCTGGTCGAGCGTCGCGGCCGGCGCCGCGCCGCGCTCACGCAGCTCCCGCGCGCGGTCGAGGTCGATGCGCGCCTGCGCCGCCTGCGCGGCCAGCGCGCGCAGGCCCGCGTCCAGCGCCGCGATCTGCAGGTCCAGCTTGTCGTCCTGCACCCGCGCGATCTGCTGGCCGGCCGCGACCGCGTCGCCCTCGGTCACCGACAGCTCCGCCAGCTCCCCGGTCAGGCGGGCGCGGGCATAGGCGCGCTTCACGCTCTCGACCTGGCCGAAGACGGGGCGGCGGTCGGCGATCTCGACCCGCTGCACCTCCCAGCCCTGGGCGGACGCCGGCCAGACCGCCAGCGCCAGCGGCGCCGCCAGCAGGACCGCCCTTGTGATCCGCATCCGCATTCCGTCTCTCCCGATGCCGAGCCCACGCCCGCCGACCCTGCGCGCGAAGACGCGCGCGCGCCTTGACGTGCCTCAAGCGGACCACATCATATCGTGAATGCGGAATGTCTCTGCCGGCGCCCTCCCTGCAAGCGGCCCACGAAAAAGCCCCGCCGGGCGAACCGGCGGGGCAAGGCGCAGCGACCTGGGGGGAGGAGACCTGACCGGGCCGCCGCCCGCTCAGTCCCGGCCGAGATACTCGGCCAGGACCTTGCGGACGCCGTGTTCGTGCAGGGCGCTCAGCCAGCGCACGAAGGGATCTGCAAAGCCGGGATGGTCGGCGACGGCGCCGTAGACGTCGCGCAGCTCCAGCCAGGCCCGCGGGTTTTCGCGCGCCCGCGTCGCGTGGCCCGCCAGCCGGTCCCAGTCGGGATCGTTGGGGGCGATCTCGGCGCCCGTCTCGTCCACGCCGAGGCAATAGCGGGCCCACAGCGCGCTCTCCAGCGCCAGCCCCTCCACCGGGCGGCCGGCGGCGAGGTTGTCCTCGATCGAGGGCACGATGAACTTCGGCTGCCGGTTGGAGCCGTCCAGGCACAGCCGACGGATCGTGTCCTCGATCCGCGGGTTGCCGAAGCGCGCCTTCAGGCTCTCGAGATACTGCTCCTGCGTCGCGCCGGGCACCGCCTCGACCACGCCGAAGACCTCCGTGCGCTCCACCTTCTCGAAGAAGGCGGCGACCTGCGCGTCGGCCATGGCGTCATGGGCGAACTCCAGCCCCAGCAGGCCCGAGGGATAGGCGATCATCGCATGCCCGCCGTTGAGCATGCGGATCTTCATGTGCTCGTAGGGCGTCACGTCGTCGACGAACTGCACGCCGACGTCCTCGAACGCCGGGCGCCCGGCGGGGAACCGGTCCTCCAGCACCCACTGGCGGAACGGCTCGCAGAACACCGGCCGCGCATCGTCGAGCCCGTGCGTCGCGGCCAGGTGCGCGCGCCGGGGCTCGGTGGTGGCGGGGGTGATCCGGTCGACCATGCCGTTGGGAAAGGCCACCTCGGCCTCGATCCAGTCCGCCAGCGCCGCGTCCTGGCCGCGGGCCACGCCCACCACCGCCGCGCGGGTCACCGCGCCGTTGTGGGGGAGGTTGTCGCAGCACATCACCGTGAACGGCGCGAGCCCCGCCGCGCGGCGCGCCCTCAGCCCCGCCACGATCGCCCCGAACACCGTCTTCGGCCGCTCCGGCGTCTCGATGTCGGCGCGGATCGCGGGATGCTCGGGGTTGAAGCCCCCCGTCCGGGCGGAGACGAAATACCCCCCCTCGGTCACCGTCAGCGACACGATCCTGACCGCCGGATCCGCCATCGCCGCGATCATCGGCCCGTGGCCGTCCGCCACCGGCAGGAACCCCGCCATGGCGCCGATCACGCGCACCCGGTCGCCCTCGGGCCCCATCTCGGTCACCGAATAGAGGTGGTCCTGGCCCGCCAGCCCCTCGCGCATCTGCTCGTCGGCGGGCATCACCCCGGCGCCCAGGATCCCCCAGGCCGGATCGCCCCCGGCGCGCAGCAGGTCGTCGGCATAGACCGCCTGGTGGGCGCGATGGAAATTCCCCATCCCCACATGCAGGATCCCCGGCCGCAGGGCCGAGCGGTCATAGCCGGGCCCCTCGACCCCCGCGGGCAGGGAACTCAGGGAAGCGTTCGATAGGCGCGTCGACACGGGAGCAGGCCCTTTCGGTTGGTCGATCACGAAACAAGACGGGCGGCGCGCGGCGCCGGGCCCGCCTCAGCTCATCCAGGCGCCGCCGTCGACGTTGTAGGTCTGGGCGACGACGTAGTCGGCCTCGTCCGAGGCGAGGAACACGGCCATCCCGGTCAGGTCCGCGGCGGTCCCCATCCGGCCGTAGGGCACGGCGAGGCCCACCTCGCGCTTCTTCTGGCCGGGGGCCTTGCCCTCATGCTTGGCGAAGAAGGCGTCGACCCCGTCCCAGTGCTCGCCCTCCACCACGCCCGGCGCGATGGCGTTGACGTTGATGCGATGACGGATCAGGTCGAGCCCGGCCGACTGCGTCAGCGAGATCACCGCCGCCTTGGACGCGCAGTAGACCGCCACCAGCGCCTCCCCGCGCCGCCCCGCCTGGGAGGCCATGTTGACGATCCTGCCGCCCGTTCCCTGCGCGATCATCCGCCGGGCGGCGGCCTGCAGGCAGAACAGCACCCCCGCGACGTTGACCGCGAAGATCCGCTCGTAATCCGCCCGCTCGATCTCCACGATCGGGGCGGCGGTGAACAGGGCCGCGTTGTTCACCAGGATGTCGAGCCCCCCCATGGCGGCGACGGCCGCGTCCATGCCGGCCTCGATGCTCTCGGGGTCCGTGACGTCCATCCGCACGGCGACCGCGCCGATCCGCTCGGCCTCGGCCTGCGCGCGGGCGAAGTCCACGTCCGCCAGCGCCACCTGCGCGCCCTCGGCCCGGTAGGCCTCGGCGAAGGCCAGCCCGATGCCGCGCGCGGCCCCGGTGATCAGCGCGCGCCGGCCCTGCAGGCGGCCCAGCCCCGTGTGCGCCGGGCCGCTCATGCGATCCGAAGCCCCTGTGCGTCGAAGCGGTGGATCTTGTCCTCGTCGGGCGTCAGGAAGATCGCGTCGCCGTGGTGCAGGCTGACCTCGCCGCCCGCGCGCACGGTCAGCGGTTCGGAGCGCCCCTCCATGTGAACGTGGAAGAACGTGTCCGAGCCCAGATGCTCCGACACCCCGACCACGCCCTGCCAGGTCCCCGTCGTGGGGGAGGGCGCGATATGCTCGGGCCGGATGCCGATGGCATGGGCCCCGCGCCGCTCCGCCTCCGCCCCCTCGAGGAGGTTCATCTTGGGCGAGCCGATGAACCCCGCCACGAAGCGGTTGCGCGGGGTGTGATAAAGCTCCAGCGGGCTGCCCACCTGCTCGATCCGCCCGGCCTGCAGCACCACGATCTTGTCGGCCATGGTCATCGCCTCGACCTGGTCGTGGGTGAC
>CAXGVP010000059.1:0-11045 GCA_964013055.1 uncultured Albimonas sp. | reverse complement strand
TCGCCGCGCCCCCGGCGCGGCGCGGGCCTTGCCAATCCTCCGGCTCTGCGCTCCCTTGGCCCCGAACCGCCGCAGGAGCCCCCCATGTCCGAGCCCGTCGATCCCGTCGCCCTGACCTCCGCCCTGGTCAAATGCCCCTCGGTGACCCCCGAGGAGGGCGGCGCCCTGGTCCTGCTGGAGGGCCTGCTCTCGGAGGCCGGCTTCCGCTGCACCCGGATCGACCGCAACGGCACCCCCAACCTCTACGCCCGCTTCGGCGAGCAGGGGCCCTGCCTGGGCTTCAACGGCCACACCGACGTGGTCCCCACCGGCGACCCCGCCCGCTGGACCCGGCCGCCGTTCTCGGGCGAGATCGCCGACGGCATGGTCTGGGGCCGGGGCGCGTGCGACATGAAATCGGGCGTCGCCGCCTTCGCCGCGGCGGCGGTGGACGCCGCCCGCCAGGGGGTGCGCGGCTCGATCGCGCTGATGATCACCGGCGACGAGGAAGGCCCCTCCACCGACGGCACCACCGCGATCCTGGAGTGGATGGACCGCACGGGCGAGAAGGTCGACCACTGCCTCGTCGGCGAGCCGACCAGCCGCGAGAGCTTCGGCGACATGGTCAAGATCGGCCGCCGCGGGGCGATCACCGCCACGATCACCGCCTCGGGCCGCCAGGGCCACAGCGCCTACCCGCACAAGGCCCTGAACCCGCTGCCCCCGCTCGCAGCCCTCTGCGCGAAGCTCGCCGCGCACGAGATCGACCGGGGCTCCGAGCACTTCCAGCCCACCACCCTGGCGCTGGTCGCGATCGAGACCGGCAACCCCGCCGCCAACGTGATCCCCGGCGAGGCGAAGGCGGTGGTCAACATCCGCTTCAACGACCTGCACACCGGCGCCTCGCTGACCGAGTGGCTGGAGCGCGAGGCCGCCGAGGCCGAGGCCGAGGCCGGCGGCGTCAAGATCGCCGTCTCGACCCGCCTGACAGGCGAGAGCTTCATCACCCCGCCCGGAGAGCTCTCCGACCTGATCTCCGGCGCGATCCGGGCCGAGACCGGCAGGACCCCGGAGCTGTCGACCTCCGGCGGCACCTCCGACGCGCGCTTCGTGAAGGCGCACTGCCCGGTGGCCGAGTTTGGCCTGACCGGCCTGACCATGCACCAGACCGACGAATGCGCCCCCGTCGCCGAGATCGAGACCCTCAAGGCCGTCTACGCCCGCATCATCCGCGACTACTTCGCCTGAGCCGCCCCGCGCCCCGGCCCCCATCCGGGCCCCCTCGCCGTCCGCCTCCCGCACCGCTCCCGGAGGCGCCCGCCCCGTTCGCCCCGGGCCTCGTTCCCGCAGGCGCCGCGCCCGCCCCTGCCGCGCGGGCGCGCCCCCGCCCCTTCCGCGCCGCCCGTCGCGCGGCTCCCCCCGCCGCCGGTCCACGCCTGCCGGGGAGGCGAGCGCCCAACGCCCGCTTCGCCGGCCGGCCATAGGGCGAAGGGGGACGGCGGCCAGCGTTGAGGGGTCACGATAGGTTTCCCGGGAAACCGACTGAAAAGTGAACCCAAACCGCGCGGCTCGCGTAACTGCTCACGACATGGCCGACGCGACCGACATATCCCCCGCCCTCCTCTGGCTGCGCCGCGACCTGCGGCTGGCCGACAACCCCGCGCTGCACGCCGCGATCGAGCGCGGCGGGCCGGTGATCCCGGTCTGGATCCTCGACCCCGTGGCCGAGGCGACCGGCTCCGCCCACCGCTGGCGGATGGAGGGCTCTCTGCGCGCGCTGGGCCGGGACCTCGAGGCGCTGGGCGCCCGCCTGATCCTGCGCCGCGGCGAGGCGCTGCAGACGCTGCGCCGGCTCGCGAAGGAGACCGGGGCGAAGGCGGTCCTGTGGAACCGCCTCTACGACGCCGAGGCGCGCGAGCGGGACGAGCAGGTCAAGTCCGCCCTCAGGTCCGACGGGCTGGAGGCCGAGAGCTTCAACGGCTCCCTCCTGCATGAGCCCTGGACGGTCGAGACCGGGCAGGGCGGCCCCTACAAGGTCTACACCCCCTACTGGCGCGCCGTCGCCGAGCGGGTGGTCCATGAGCCGATCGCCGCCCCGTCCCGCTGGCCCTCGCCCGGGCAATGGCCGGGGTCCGACGACCTCGACGCCTGGAACATGGCCGCCGACATGCGCCGCGGCGCCCCGGTGCTGGCCGAACGGGTGGAGATCGGCGAGCGCGCCGCCCGCCAGCGCCTCGACGCCTTCCTCGAGGAAGACCTGCGCGCCTATGCCGACGAGCGCGACCGCCCGGACCGGGAGGCGACCTCGGGCCTCTCGCATCACCTGGCGACGGGCGAGATCTCGCCCCGCCAGATCTGGGCCGCCACCCAGCCGCGCCGGCAGGGCGGAGTGGCAAAGCCCGCGCAGAAGTTCCTGCAGGAACTGGTCTGGCGCGACTTCGCCTATCACCTGCTCTATCACTCGCCGAAGATGGCCACCGACAACTGGCGGCCCGAGTGGGACGCCTTTCCCTGGACCGACGACGGCGAGCAGGCCGAAGCCTGGAGACGGGGCCGCACCGGGATCGAGGCGGTGGACGCCGCGATGCGCGAGCTGTTCGTCACCGGGCGGATGCACAACCGCTTCCGGATGATCGCGGCGAGCTACCTGACCAAGCACATGCTGGTGCACTGGAAGGTCGGCGAGGCGTGGTTCCGCGACACGCTGGTGGACTGGGACCCGGCCTCGAACGCGCTGGGCTGGCAGTGGGTGGCGGGCTCGGGCCCCGACGCCGCCCCCTACTTCCGGGTCTTCAACCCCGACACCCAGGCCGAGAAATTCGACCCCAGGGGCGTCTACCGCGATCGGTTCCTGGCCGAGGGACGCGCCAGGCCCCATGAGGATGCGCTGGCCTTCTTCGAAGCCGCCCCCCGCGCCTGGGGCCTGAGCCCGAAGGACCGCTACCCGAGCAAGCCGATCGTCGGCCTCAAGGAAGGCCGACAGAAAGCTCTCGACGCCTATCAGGACTGGAAATCCCGGCGCGACGCGGCCTGAAAGGCCCCGCGCCCCCTGCATCACCCGGCCCCGGCCGGCGAGACGGAGAGACGTATGAAGATTGCGGTCATCGGCGCCGGCATCTCGGGCCTGGGCGCGGCGCTCGCCCTGGCGGAGCGCCACGACGTCCACCTGTTCGAGCGGGACGCGCGCTTCGGCGGCCACGCCAACACGGTCGAGGTTCCGGGCGAGCGCTTCGGCCTCGACGCCCCCGTCGCCGTGGACACCGGCTTCATCGTCTACAACCGGCGCAACTACCCCAACCTGACGGCCCTGTTCGAGCATCTGGACGTGCCGACCAAGTGGTCGGACATGAGCTTCGGCTTCTCGCTCAAGAGCGGGGCCTACGAATACGCCTGCGACGACCTCGCGCGGCTGTTCGCCCAGGCGAGGAACTGCGCCAACCCCCGCCATATCCGGATGCTGGTCGAGATCCTGCGCTTCAACCGCTCGGCCGCCGAGGAGCTGGAGGGCGGGGCGCTGGCGGGCGTGTCCCTGGGCGAGTGGCTGGCCGCGCGCGGCTATTCCGAGGCGTTCCGCGACCGCTTCGTGCTGCCGATGGGGGGCGCGATCTGGTCGACCTCGACCGCGCAGATGCTGGAGTTCCCGGCCTCGAGCTTCGTGGCCTTCTTCCGCAACCATGACCTGATGACCGGCCTCGACCCCGCCCAGCGCTGGCGGACCGTCGACGGCGGCTCGCGCGAGTATGTGCGCCGGCTGGTGCAGGCGCTGGGGCCGCGGGCCTCGCTGGGGGTCGGCGCGCAGGAGATCTCGCGCGGGCCCGACGGCGTGCGGATCCGCTTCGACGACGGCTCGGAGGGGCGCTTCGACCAGGTGGTGCTGGCCACGCATTCCGACGTCTCGCTGGGGCTGATGGCCGATGCGGACGCGCAGGAGCGTGCGCTGCTATCCGCGATCCGCTACACGCAGAACCGGGCGGTGCTGCACTCCGACCCCGCGCTGATGCCGCGGCGGCGCAAGGTGTGGTCGTCGTGGAACTTCCTGAGCAAGGGCGCCGCGGCGGACGCCGAGCGGCCGGCCGAGGTCTCCTACTGGATGAACCGGCTGCAGGGGCTGCCGGCGCAGGCGCCGCTGTTCGTCTCGCTGAACCCGGGGGTCGAGCCGGACCCCTACCTGGTGCACGGCGAATTCTCCTACGCCCATCCGCTCTACGACGGCGCGGCCTTCGAGGCGCAGGCGGGGATGGACGCGGTGCAGGGCCGCGGGGGGATCTGGCACGCCGGCGCCTGGCTGGGCTGGGGCTTCCACGAGGATGGCCTGCGCTCGGGCCTGCGCGCCGCCATGGCGCTGGGCGCCCGGCCCGACTGGGCGCGCGAGACCGGCGAGGCGATGCCCGACCGCTTCGCCGCCACGGCCGCGGAATGAGCGCGCTGCCCCCCGAGCAGGGCTGCGCCTACGACGGCCATGTGATGCACATGCGCCTGCGTCCGAAGCCGCACCGCTTCCGCTATGCGCTGTGGACGCTGCTGCTGGACGTGGACCGGCTGGCCGAGACCGGGCGCGCGCTGCGCCTGTTCTCGGCCAACCGCTTCAACCTGCTGAGCCACCACGACGCCGACCATGGGCCGCGCGACGGCTCGCCCCTGCGCCCCTGGGTCGAGGCGCGGCTGGCCGAGGCCGGCCGCCCCCGCCCCGCCCGCATCCGCCTGCTGGCGATGCCGCGGTTCCTGGGCTGGGTGTTCAACCCGCTGTCGGTCTATTTCTGCGAAGACGAGGCCGGCCGGCTGGAGACGGTGATCTACGAGGTGAAGAACACCTTCGGCGATCAGGTTCCCTATGTCCTGGCCGCCGAGGGGCAGGGCTCCCGGCGGCACAGCCAGGTCAAGGAGATGTTCGTCTCCCCCTTCATCGGCATGGACCAGACCTACCGCTTCGACCTGTCGGAGCCGGGGGAGCGTCTGGCGATCCGCATCAAGCAGGGCGACGCCGAGGGCGACCTGCTGATCGCCACCCAGAACGGCGACCGGCGCGCGCTGAGCGACGCGACGCTGGCGCGGCTGGCGCTGAAGATGCCGCTCGCGCCGATGCAGGTGATGGCCGCGATCCACTGGCAGGCGCTGCGATTGTGGCTCAAGGACGCTCCGTTCCGCCGCTATCGGGGGCCGAAGGGCGATTCCGGGCCTGTTTCGGCGACGGAAGCGTTGCCGGATCCGCGCCTTGCCCGTTAACTTTTTACGTGAGGGGCAGGATGACCGGAGGGCCGCCGCATGACCGAATTGCTCAGCACCACGAAAGGGCAGCAGGCGCTGCCGCGCTGGTTCGCCTCGGTCTTCGACGTGGTGGGCCGGATCGAGACCGGCAGCTTCACCTTCGTGCTGCCCGACGGCCGCTCCTTCGTGGCGCAGGGGCGCAACCCGGGCCCGAACGGGGTGGTGCTGGTGCGCGACCCGTCGGTCTTCTCGCGCCTGATCCGCGACGGGGAGATGGGCTTCGCCGAGGCCTACATGGACGGCGCCTGGGACAGCCCGGACCTGCAGGCGGTGCTGGACGTCGCCCTGATCAACAACGAGACCATCGCCCGCCCCTTCGCGGGCGCGGGCCTGGTGCGCATGGTCGCCCGCCTGCGGCACTGGATGAACCGCAACACCAAGACCGGCTCGAAGCGCAACATCGCGGCGCATTACGACCTGGGGAACCCGTTCTACTCCCGCTGGCTCGACCAGAGCATGACCTATTCCTCGGCCCTGTTCTCCGGCACGCAGGAGAGCCTGGAGGCCGCCCAGCGCAACAAGTACGCCGCCATCTGCGACGCCATCGGCGCGCCGGAGGGGGGGCGCGTGCTGGAGATCGGCTGCGGCTGGGGGGGCTTCGCGGAATACGCCGCCGGCGAGCGGGGGCTGAAGGTCACCGCGCTGACCATCTCCCAGGCCCAGCACGACTTCGCCCGGCAGCGGATCTTCGACGCCGGCCTCTCCGACCGGGTCGAGGTGGTGATCCGCGACTACCGCGACGAGCGGGGGATCTACGACGGGGTCGCCTCGATCGAGATGTTCGAGGCGGTGGGAGAGCAGTTCTGGCCGGTCTACTTCGAGACCCTGCGCGACCGGCTGAAGCCCGACGCCCGCGCCTCGCTGCAGATCATCACCATCCACGACCGGCTGTTCGACGGCTACCGGCGCGGCGTGGACTTCGTGCAGAAGTACATCTTCCCCGGCGGCATGCTGCCCAGCCCCTCGGCGCTGAGCGAGCAGACCCGGCGTGCGGGGCTGGAGATCGCGGGCTCGATCGAGTTCGGGGACAGCTACTCCGAGACCCTGCGCCGCTGGCGGGATCGATTCGAGGACGCCTGGCACGAGATCGCGCCGATGGGCTTCGACGAGCGCTTCCGGCGGATGTGGAACTTCTACCTCGCCTCCTGCGCGGCCTGTTTCCTGGCCGGAACCACCGACGTCACCCAGGTCACCCTGCGCCGGACGGCCTGAGGCGCCGCGGGCGCGCTCAGGCTTCGTTCACGCTGATGAGCGAGGGCTGAACCTTGCGCTGCAGCATCGGCATCGGCATGCTCGCCCTGTATGTGCGTAACCTGCAGCTCGAGGAGCGAGCGCGTGAGCAGACTGAACGATCCGGCCCTGGCCGGCGGCGGGCCCTTGCATGCCCGCCAGCGGTATTCGACCGCCCGCCTCGTCACCGCCCTTCTGTTCGGCGCGGCGGCGGTGGGGGTGGCGGCGCTGCACTTGCGGTTCGTGCCGCTGGAAGAGATCCACGACCCCGGAGAGATCTACGCCGCCCTCGGGGTCTCGGGGGCGATCGCGGGCTGGAAGGTGCTGGGCGCCCATCTGGGCCGCGGCCTGTTCGCGACGCTGCGCGCGGCGCTGCTGTCTGCGGTGGCGGCGGGGGTGCTGTTCTCGCTCGCCGCCGGGGCGCGGGCGGTGGTGACGGCCTACGGCTTCACCCACTTCGGCACCGCCGAGGCGCTGTTCATGCACCTGATCAAGAAGGCCATCGAGATGGGCGAGCTGCTGGTCGCCTCGCCGGTCGCGATCCCGGCGCTGCTGGCCGCGGCGACCGTGGGCCTGCTGGGCGAGGCCGCCCGCCGCGCCTGGGACCGGGTGGTGATCGAGCCGACCTGACCCCCCGGCGCCCGGGCGGATGGCGGGAGGGGCGGGCATGAGCCGGCCCCTCTCCGCCCGCCTGCTTGCGGCCTATGCCGCGCCGATGGCGCCGCTGGGGGCGCTGCACTTCCCGGTCTACGTTTATGTGCTGCCCGCCTATGCGGCGCTGGGCGCGGACCTGGGCGCGCTGGGGCTGTTCATGCTCGCCGCGCGGCTGTTCGACGGGATCTCGGATCCGGTGGTGGGGGTGATGTCGGACCGCACGCCGGCGCGGATCGCGCGGCGATTCGGGCGCAGGCGGCCGTGGATGGCGCTGGCGGGGCCGCTGATCCTGCTCGCCGCCGGGATGCTGCTGCTGCCGCCCGAGACGCCGACCGCGGTGCATGCCGGCATCTGGCTGACCGCCCTGACCCTGGCCTGGACCCTGGCGCTCACCCCCTATCTCGCCTGGGGGGCGGAGCTTTCGCCCGACTACGCCGGCCGGGTGCGCGTCTCCGCCTGGCGGGAGGCGGCGGGCGTGGGCGGCATGCTCGCGGCCGCGGTGGCCTACGCGGCCGCCGAGGGCCCGGCCGAGGGCCTGCGCAACGTGATGATCCTGCTCGCCGTCCTGCTGCCGCCCGCCTTCGCCTGGGCGCTGTGGGCGACGCCCGAGACGCCCGACCCCTCCACCCGCCGCCTGCCCTGGCGCGAGGCGCTGAGCCGCGCTGCGCGCAACGGCCCCTTCGTGCGCCTGCTGGCGGCGTGGCTGGCCAATGGCGCGGCGAACGCGCTGCCGGCCTCGCTGTTCCTGTTCTTCGTCTCCCATGTCCTGGCCGCGCCGGAGCATGCGGGGACCCTGCTGGCGGTCTATTTCCTGGCGGCGGTGGCGGGGATGCCGCTGTGGTCGCGCCTGTCGTCGTCGCGCGCCAAGCACCGGGTCTGGAGCGGGGCGATGCTGTGGGCCTGCGCGGTCTTCGCCACGGTCCCGTTCCTGGGCCCGGGCGACCTGTGGCTGTTCGCCGGGGTCTGCGTGTTGTCGGGCGTGGCGCTGGGCGCGGACCTGTCGCTGCCCCCCGCCATCCAGGCCGACGTGGTCGATGCCGACGCGGCCGAGGGCGGCGAGAGCCGGGCCGGCGCCTATTTCGCGGTCTGGTCGGTGGCCACCAAGGCCGCCCAGGCGCTGGCCGGGGGGCTGGCGTTCCTGGCGCTGGACCTGGTGGGCTTCGACGCGGCGGCCGAGGCGAATTCGGAGACCGCGCTCCTCGCCCTCGCCCTGCTCTACGCCGGGGCGCCTGTGGTCCTGAAGCTGGTCGCGATCGCCCTGGTCTGGCGGTTCCCCATCGACGCGGCGGCGCAGGCCGAGCTGCGCCGCCGGATCGAGGCCGCGGCCCCGCGGGACTGAGCCCTCAGGCCGCCCTGCGCCGGCGCGAGACCAGCGCCAGCGCCCCCAGCCCGCCCGCCAGCAGCGGCAGGGCGGCGGGGATCGGGGCAGGGGTCGGTAGCGGCTCGTCGGGGAGATCCAGCCCGCCGGTCCAGCCCTGCTGGTGCCACTCGCCGTTGCTCAGCGTCAGCGACCGCGCCAGCACCGTGCCCTCGTTGGAGCTGCCGCCCGAGATCGCCGCGTCGGGCGCCAGGATCGCGCCGACGAAGACGTTGGCGCTGTGGAAGCTGTTCGCCCCGATGAAGTTCCACAGCACCCGCGCCGCGTCGGACTTGCCGTTCTGGTCGAACATGGCGACGTCCGACCCCCGGCTCAGATCCATGTCCTCGGCGTGGACGTTGATCACCAGCGTCGCATTCGGCTCCAGCGCGTAGGCGATGTCGCGCATCGCGTTGAACTCCGCCCCGGTCATCGACACCACCGACATCCCCGAGCCCGCGGCCGAGATCGTGGTCTTGGAGCCGACGGTCTGGAAGGTCGAGGTCGCGGCCATGGCGCCCAGCGCCTCGGAGGTCTCGGTCAGCAGGTCCCGCATGTCGGCCGCCGCGGGGATCGTCAGCGGCGAGGCGCTGATCGGACCGTTGGTTTCGGTGGAGCCGTTCGTGAACTGGGTGTTGATCGACGCGCCGCCGTAGGTCACCTGGGTGTTGCTGAACTTGCTGTCGACGACGTTGGCGCCGATCTCCATCCGCGAGCCGCCCTCCATCGTCAGGCTGGTCACGTTGCCGCCGACCCAGCCGGTCACCCGGTTGCCGAACTTGGAGTTGGAGAGGTTGCCGCCGACGCTGACCGTGCCGCCGTCGAGCGACTCGTAGTTCATGCCGACCGAGTTGCCGCCGATCTGGGCCGAGCCCTTCTGCTCGACCTTCACGCCGCTGGCGTTGCGGCCCACATAGGCCGCGTCGAAGCTCGACGCCGGCGCCTGGTTGCCGCGCAGGTAGACCGATCCGGTGGTCCCCTTCAGGTCGCGGCCGACATAGACCCGGCCGTCGACGTGCTGGTTGGCGACGTCGAGGTCCTCCAGCACGATGACGTTGAATTCATTGAGAAGCGTGTTCACGTCCCAGGCCGCCGCATGAGCGGCGGAACCGGACGCGAACGCCATGGCGAACGCAAGCGCAGCTCCTGCCGCGCCGTGCGAGCGAATGCTCAGCATGATTTTGACCCCAAGAAGTCGGCGCTAAGCTCCCCAGCCGCGCCGAGTTTCCATTCTACCGTAACGTTCCAAAGTCGCCGAGCTGCCCCGCCCGGCCATCCAGGGCGATCCAAAATGAACCCTGAATATGTTATGAACCTTAAATGAACGATTCGATTCAAGCAACAACCATTCGCACGCACCCGTTCGCAGTCGCGTGATTCGTCTCGCGGTTGCATCGGCGCGCTCCGCGCCGTCGCGACCCTTGCCTTCGCGCCTCTCGCTGGCTATCGCCCGGACAAGGAATTCCAGGCGAGGCGGCCCGCCTTCCGCGCACCGGCGCGGGCCGCGGTTCGGAGGACGGCATGGACGGTCAGGACGGGCAGGGCGACGCAGGCGGACTCGAGGGGCTGCGCGCGCAGTGGTTCGCCCGCATCGCCGAAGCCGCGGACGAGTCCGCGCTCGAGAGCGTGCGCGTCGGCGCGCTGGGCAAGAAGGGCGAAGTCAGCCTGAAGATGCGCGAGCTGGGCAAGATGACGCCCGAGGAGCGCAAGACCGCCGGCCCCGCCCTGAACGCCCTGAAGGACGAGCTGAACTCGGCGCTCTCGGCCCGTCGCGCCTCGCTGGCCGACGCCTCGCTGGCCGAGCGGCTGCGGGCCGAGTGGCTGGACGTCACGCTGGCCCCGCGGCCGGTGCGTCGCGGCACGATCCACCCCGTCTCCCAGGTCACCGAGGAGGTCGCCGCGATCTTCGCCGACATGGGCTTCGGCGTGGCCGAGGGGCCGCAGGTCGAGACGGCGTGGTACAACTTCGAC
Source organism: uncultured Albimonas sp. (assembly GCA_964013055.1). GTDB lineage: Bacteria > Pseudomonadota > Alphaproteobacteria > Rhodobacterales > Rhodobacteraceae > Albimonas. Next base: position 589 of record CAXGVP010000059.1, on the reverse strand, counting down.
GCGCTCAACATCCCCGGCCACCATCCGGCCCGCGCCGAGATGGACACGTTCTACATGGCACGCGGAGAGGGCGACGCGCGCGACCCCCACGTGCTGCGCACCCACACCTCGCCGGTGCAGATCCGCACCATGCAGGCCGAGGGCGCGCCGCTGCGCATCATCGCCCCGGGCCGGGTCTACCGCTCGGACTTCGACCAGACCCACACGCCGATGTTCCACCAGGTCGAGGGGCTGGCGATCGACCGCGACATCTCGATGGCAAACCTGAAGTGGGTGCTGGAGGAATTCTTCGCCGCCTTCTTCGAGGTCGACGGCGTCGAGACCCGCTTCCGCGCCTCCCACTTCCCGTTCACCGAGCCCTCGGCCGAGGTCGACATCCGCTGCTCCTGGGTCGACGGCCAGCTGAAGGTCGGCGAGGGCGACGGCTGGCTCGAGGTCCTGGGCTCGGGCATGGTGCATCCCAAGGTGCTGGAATACGGCGGCATCGACCCGTCGCAGTGGCAGGGTTTCGCCTTCGGCATGGGCATCGACCGGATCGCGATGCTGAAGTACGGCATCCCCGACCTGCGCGCCTTCTTCGACAGCGACC
>CAXGVP010000058.1:0-11139 GCA_964013055.1 uncultured Albimonas sp. | reverse complement strand
TCTCGCGGGCGCCGTGGATGATGATCTTTCCCGGGTTGGCCATCGCCATCACCGTGCTGGGGTTCAACCTCCTCGGCGACGGCGTGCGCGAGGCGCTCGACCCCCGCCAGAGGCAGCGCTGATGACCGAGACCCTCCTCTCCGTCCAGGACCTGACCGTCGCCTTCGGCAAGGGACCGGACCGCAACGTCGCGGTGAAGGGGCTGTCCTACGACCTGCACCGCGGCGAGACGCTGGCGATCGTGGGCGAGTCCGGGTCGGGCAAGTCGGTCTCCTCGATGGCCTTGCTTGGTCTGCTGCCGCCCCGCTCGGCCACCGTCGAATCCGGCCGGGCGATGTTCCGCGACCGCGACCTGCTGACCCTGCCCGAGGCCGACAAGCGCGCCATCCGCGGCGACGCCATCACCATGATCTTCCAGGAGCCGATGACCTCGCTGACCCCGGTGCTGCGCATCGGCCTGCAGCTGACCGAGGCCCTGGTCGAGCACAAGGACATGTCCCAGCGCGAGGCCGAGGCCCGCGCCCGCGAGATGCTGCGCCTCGTCGGCCTCGACCAGGCCGAGCGGCGGATGCGCCAGTTCCCCCACGAGCTCTCGGGGGGCATGCGCCAGCGGGTGATGATCGCCATGGCCATGGCCGCCGACCCCGCGATCCTGATCGCGGACGAGCCGACGACGGCGCTCGACGTCACGGTGCAGGCGCAGATCCTGGACCTGATGCGGGGGCTGAAGGACCAGTTCTCGACCTCGATCATCCTGATCACCCACGACATGGGCGTGGTGGCCGAGATGGCCGACCGGGTGGTGGTGATGAACCGCGGGCGGAAGGTCGAGGAAGGGGCCGTCGGCGCCCTCTTCGCCGCGCCGCAGGAGGCCTACACCCGCAAGCTGCTCGACGCCGTGCCGCGGCTGGGCGCCTTCGCCGCCGCCGCCGAGCCGCGCCGGGTGGTCGAGACCCCGGCCCCCATCGGCGACACGCTGGTGCGCGCGAGCGGCATGTCCAAGACCTTCTCCTCGGGCGGGTTCCTGTTCGGCAAGGGCGGGACCACCACCCATGCCATGCAGGACGTCGGCTTCGAGCTGAAGGCCGGCGAGACCCTGGCGCTGGTCGGCGAGAGCGGGTCGGGCAAGTCCACCACCGGCCGCGCCGTGCTGCGGCTGATGGAGCTGGATGCGGGCGAGGTCGAGGTGGACGGCGTGGACGTGCGCAAGCTGTCGTCGACCGGCCTGCGCAAGGCGCGGCGGCGGATGCAGATGATCTTCCAGGACCCGTTCGCCTCGCTGAACCCGCGGATGTCGGTCGGCAAGCTGGTGGCCGAGCCGATGACCATCCACGGCCTCGCCTCCGGCTCCGAGCTGGACGGCCGGGTGGAGGAGCTGTTCCGCCGGGTGGGGCTCGAGGCCGACCACATCCGCCGCTACCCGCACGAGTTCTCCGGCGGCCAGCGCCAGCGCATCGCCATCGCCCGCGCGCTGGGCGTGGGGCCTAAGCTGATCGTGGCGGACGAGCCGACCTCGGCGCTGGACGTCTCGGTGCAGGCGCAGGTGCTGGAGCTGATGCTGGAGCTGCAGCAGAGCCTGGGGCTGGCCTACCTGTTCATCTCCCACGACATGGCGGTGGTCGAGGAGGTCTCGCACCGCGTCGCCGTGATGCGCCGCGGCCGGATCGTGGAGATCGGTCCGCGGCAGGCGGTGCTCAACGCCCCCGCCCACGCCTACACCCGCGCCCTGCTCGCCGCGGTGCCCGTGCCTGACCCGGCGCGCGAGCGGCAGGTGCTGCCGGAACTGGACGTCGGCGCCCTGCCGATGGGCGCGCTCGCCGAGGTCGCCCCCGGTCACCGGGTGGCGCAACTAGCGCCGCGCCCGCCCCAGGCGCCCCGGGCCTGACCCGGGGCCTCTCGCGCCCTGCCGCCCGCGATGTCGCCGGGGGCGGGGCGCTGCGCCCGCCGAAACAACGCTCGCCTCGCGCCGGCCGGGGGCAGGAGGCCCCGGGTCGGGCCCGGGGCGCCCGCTGGGCGGGCCGGGCGCCCGGAGGGACGGGCGCATGACCATCGGCATCGCCGCTTCGGGCCCGCTGGCGGGGCTGGCGGTCTATCGCGGGCTGAGGGCGGTCGAGAGCGTCGGCCGCGGCGCTATCGGCGGCTTCGTCAGCCTGGTCGCCATCGCGCAGGACGGGACCCTCGCCGAGGCCTCGACCCAGCGCGGCGGCGCGCTGGCGCTGTTCGGCGGCGAGGACCCGCCGTCCCGCATCGCGACCGCCCGGCTGGCGGGCCTGATGTCGTCCGGCCCGGACCGGCCCGAGCCGCTGATCCAGTTCACCCCCGCCGACCCTGCGGTGGGGCTGGTCACCGGCCACCGCCTGCCCAACATGCCCGGCCCCTCGGGCGAGGCCCCCAACCTCCACGCCCTGCGCCTGCTGGCCGCCGGCGCCGCGCCCGACGAGGCCGTCCTGCGCGCGCTGGAGGCCGCGCCCGGGGCCGACGCCGGGCTGATCGCCCTGGACCTCTCGGGCCGCATCGCGCTGGGCGACGCGGCGCCGGTGCTGGCCCGCGACGACCGCGGCCGGGCGCTGGTCGAGGACCCGGAGTCCGGCCTGCGCGTCGGCGTCCTGCACAACACCATCTACCCGATCCGGGGGCTGGCCGGCCTTGCCGCCGGGGCCGCGGTGGACGCGGTCCTGCCCGGCGACGCCGCGCCCGAGTCCTTCCTGCTGACCGGCCTGACCGTGCAGCGGGGCCCCGAGCATGCCGCCCACATCTCCTCCAACGGGGCCGTCGCGGTGACCGCCCCCGGCCCCGAGTGGCTGTCAGCCGAGTGGGAGGGCTCGGTCCTGCGCCGCAACGACCCCGTTTACGAGAGCGGCCGCCCTGCGGGTCGCGTGACCCGCGAAGTCTATGCCATCCTGCGCCACGGCCGCGTCGCCGGCGGGCGCGGCGGCGAGACCGTGGGATGGCGCCGGACCGGAGGCCCGCAATGACCCTGCTGATCCGCAACGCCCTCGTCTACGACGGCGCCGGCACGCCCCCGATGCGCGCCGACGTGGCGGTGGAGGGCGACGGGATCGTCGCCGTCGGCCCCGACCTCGACATCCCGGCGGCCGAGGTCCGCGACGCCGGCGGCCTCGCGCTCGCCCCCGGCTTCATCGACGTGCACACCCACGACGACGCGGTGGCGCTGGAGGCCGACGGCCTGCACCCCAAGCTCAGCCAGGGCGTCACGACGGTGGTGACCGGCAATTGCGGGATCAGCCTCGCGCCCTCCCCCATGGCGGGGCGCACGGCGCCGCCGCCGCCGCTGGACCTGATCGGCGAGGCGGCGGCCTACCGGTTTCCGCGCTTTCTGGATTTCCTCGACGCGATGCGCGCCTTCACGCCGGGCTGCAACGTGGTCCCGCTGGTCGGCCACCATGTGCTGCGGGCGCGGGCCATGGCCGACCTCGCCCGCCCGGCGACGGAGGCGGAGATCGTCGCGATGCGCGCGGACCTCGCCGAGGCGCTGGCGGCGGGGGCTGCGGGGATGTCCACCGGTCTCGCCTATCCGCCCGCGAAGCACGCCACCACCGACGAGGTGGCCGCGCTGGCCGCCGACGTCGCCGCGGCGGGGCGGCTGTGGACCACGCATATGCGCGACGAGCGGCTGGGCGTCGTCTCCTCGGTCGCCGAGACGCTGGACGTGGCGCGGCGCTCGGGCGTGCGCACGCTGATCTCGCATCACAAGTGCTGCGGGGAGGCGGCCTTCGGCCTCTCGACCACCACGCTGGCGATGATCGAGACGGCGCGCGAGACGATGAAGATCGACCTTGACCTCTATCCCTACACCGCCTCCTCGACCGTGCTGATCGAGACGTTTGCGAGGGACAGCCGCAAGGTCACCGTCTCCTGGTCCGACCCGCATCCGGAGATGGAGGGGCGGGACCTGGCGGAGATCTGCGAGGAATGGGGCGTGAGCCAGGCCGAGGCCATCGCCCGCCTGCGCCCGGGCGGCGCGATCTATCACCAGATGGACGACGGCGACCTGGAGCGGATTCTTGCGTATCCGCCCACGCTGGTCGGCTCCGACGGGCTGCCGAGGGACAAGCGGCCCCACCCCCGGCTGTGGGGGGCGTTCCCGCGGGTGCTGGGCCACTATTCCCGGGACAAGGGCGTGATCCCGCTGGAGACGGCGATCGCGAAAATGACCGGCCAGACGGCGAGGACGCTGCACCTCGCCGACCGCGGCCGGATCGCGCCGGGCTGCAAGGCGGACCTGGTGCTGTTCGACCCCACGAGCATCCGCGAAGCGGCCTCCTACGACGACCCCGTGCGCCCGGCCGAGGGCATCGCCGGCGTCTGGGTCAACGGCGTGCTGGCCTGGGCGGAGGGGCGGCCCTCGGGCGCGCCGCGGGCCGGCGCGGTGCTGTCGGCGTGAGGCCGCGGATCGACCTCGCCCGGTTGCGGGCCGACGTCGAGGCGGTCAACGAGCTGGGCCGCGTGCCCGGGCGGCCGGGGATCAACCGGGTCTCGTTCTCGCCGCAGGACATGGCCGGGCGGCGCTGGCTGACGGGGCGGATGCAGGCGGCGGGGCTCGTGGCCCGGATGGACCCGGTCGGGAACCTCTTCGGGCGCTGGGACGTCGGGCAGGGGCCGGCGGTGCTGGCGGGCTCGCATCTCGACACGGTGCCGGACGGCGGGCCCTTCGACGGCACGCTGGGGGTTCTGGCGGCGCTGGAGGCGGTGCGGGCGATGAAGGCGGCCGGGATCGCGCCCGCGCGCCCCGTCGAGGTGGTCTGCACCGCCGACGAGGAAGGGCGCTTCGGCGGCATGCTCGGCAGCCAGGCGATCTGCGGCGAGGTGGGGGCGGAGTGGATCGCGGGCGCCCGCGACGACGGCGGGAAACCGCTGGCGCAGGCGCTGGCCGAGGCCGGCCTCGATCCCTCGCCCGAGGCGACGGCGGGGGCGGCGCGGGACCTCTCGGACATCGCCTGCTTCCTGGAGCTGCATGTCGAGCAGGGCCCGGTGCTGGAGCGCAGCGGCGACCACATCGGCGTCGCCGAGGCGGTCACCGGCGTCTTCAACTGGGCCGTGACGCTGCGCGGCGAGGCCAACCACTCGGGCACGACGCCGATGGACCTGCGCCGGGACGCGTTCCGGGGGATGGCGGAGTTCGGCGCGGCGATCCCGGCGATCCTGGGGCGCGCGGGCGGGCCGGATGCGCGGATCACCGTCGGCCAGGCGGGGTTGAGGCCGAATTTCCCGCACTCGGTGGCCGGCGAGGCGCGGTTCTCGATCATCGGGCGGGATGCGCGGGACGACTGGATGCAGGCGCTGGCGGGGGCCTGCGAGGCGGAGATCGCCCGGGCCGCCGCCGCGCACGGGCTGGAGGTCGAGATCGACCGGCAGAGCTGGCTGCCGCCCACGACGCTGGACCCGGAGCTGGCGGAGCGGCTGGAGGCGCTGTCGAGGGCGGCGGGCTTCGCGACGCGGCGGATGCCCTCGGGCGCCGGGCACGATGCGCAGACCTTTGCGCGGCACGTCCCGGCGGGGCTGATCTTCGTGCCCTCGGTGCGGGGGATCAGCCATGCCCCGGAGGAGCGGACGGAGTGGGAGGACATCGCCCGCGGGGCGCAGCTGCTGGCGGATGCGGTGGCGGCGCTGGCGGGGTAGGCGCGCAGGCGTCCACGGCGGGCGCGCGGGGGCGGCGTCGGGGAAGAGGCCCCGGCTCGGGGCCGGGGCGCCCCCGGGGCGGCGGTCGCGAGGACCTCGCAGGACGGGATCGGATGCGGCCGCGGAAGAGGCCCCGGGTCGAGCCCGGGGCGCGCCCGCGCGGGCGGCGGGGCTGAAACGGGAACGACCGCGCCCGGGGGCGCGGTCGCGTCTTTCTGCCGGGGCGGCCCGCCGCGGGGGGCGGGCCGGCCGGATCAGGCCAGGTCGAAGCGGTCGGCGTTCATGACCTTGGTCCAGGCGGCGACGAAGTCCTTGATGAACTTCGGACCGGCGTCGTCCTGGGCATAGACCTCGGCATAGGCGCGCAGGATCGAGTTCGAGCCGAACACCAGGTCGGCGCGGGTGGCCGTGAACTTCGTCTCGCCCGAGCGGCGGTCGACGATGGCATAGAGCCCGTCGCCCGTCGGCTTCCAGCTGTAGACCATGTCCGTCAGGTTGACGAAGAAGTCCGTGGTCAGCGCGCCGGGGCGGTCGGTGAACACCCCGTGCGAGGTCCCGCCGTGGTTCGTGCCCATCGCCCGCATGCCGCCGACCAGCACCACCATCTCGGGCGCCGTCAGGCCCAGCAGCTGGGCGCGGTCCAGCATCATCTCCTCGGGGGAGACGACGTAGTCCTGCTTCTGCCAGTTGCGGAACCCGTCGGCGAGCGGCTCGAGCGGCTCGAAGGACTCGGCGTCGGTCATCTCGTCGGTGGCGTCGCCGCGGCCGGGGGAGAAGGGAACCGAGACCTCGGCACCCGCGGCCCTGGCGGCCTGCTCGACGCCGACATTGCCGGCCAGCACGATGATGTCGGCCACCGAGGCGCCGACCTCGGCCGCGATGGGCTCGAGCGCGGCCAGCACCTTGGCGAGGCGCTCAGGCTCGTTGCCGGCCCAGTCCTTCTGCGGGGCCAGGCGGATGCGCGCGCCGTTGGCGCCGCCCCGCATGTCCGAACCGCGGTAGGTCCGCGCGCTGTCCCAGGCGGTGGAGACCAGCTCGGCCGTGCTCAGGCCGGTCGCGGCGATCTTCGCCTTGGCGGCCTCGACGTCCCAGCCGGTGGTCCCGGCGGGGATCGGGTCCTGCCAGATCAGGTCCTCGGCCGGCACGTCCGGGCCGATGTAGCGGACCTTGGGGCCCATGTCGCGGTGGGTCAGCTTGAACCAGGCGCGGGCGAAGGTCTCGGAGAAATACGCAGGATCCGCCATGAACTTCCGGCAGATGGCGTTGTAGGTCGGGTCGACCTTCATCGCCATGTCCGCGTCGGTCATCATCGGCATGCAGCGGATCGAGGGGTCCTCGACGTCCACCGGCATGTCCTCTTCCTTGATCGACACCGGCTTCCACTGGCTTGCGCCCGCGGGGGACTTGGTCAGCTCCCACTCGTGGCCGAACAGCATGTCGAACCAGCCCATGTCCCACTGGGTGGGGTGGGTGGTCCAGGCGCCCTCGATGCCCGAGACGACCTGGTCGCGACCGACCGAGCGGCCCTTGGTGTTGAACCAGCCGATGCCCTGGTACTCGGGGCCGGCGGCCTCGGGCTCGGGGCTCAGGGCGGCGGCGTCGCCGTTGCCGTGGGACTTGCCGATGGTGTGGCCGCCGGCGGTCAGGGCCGCGGTCTCCTCATCGTTCATCGCCATGCGGGCGAAGGTCTCGCGGATCTGGGCGGCGGTCGCCATCGGATCGGACTGGCCGTTCACCCCCTCGGGGTTCACGTAGATCAGGCCCATCTGCACGGCGGCGAGCGGGTTCTCCATCGTCTCGGGCTTGGAGACGTCGTCGTAGCGGCTGTCGGAGGGGGCCAGCCACTCCTTCTCGGCGCCCCAGTAGGTGTCCTTCTCGGGGGCCCAGATGTCCTCGCGCCCGAAAGCGAAGCCGAAGGTCTTCAGGCCGGCGACCTCGTAGGCGATGGTGCCCGACAGGATCATCAGGTCGGCCCAGGAGATCTTGTTCCCGTACTTCTTCTTGATCGGCCACAGCAGGCGGCGGCCCTTGTCGGTGTTGACGTTGTCGGGCCAGGAGTTCAGCGGGGCGAAGCGCTGGTTGCCGGTGCCGCCGCCGCCGCGGCCGTCGGCCAGGCGATACGAGCCGGCCGCGTGCCACGCCACGCGCGCGAACATGCCGACGTAGGAGCCCCAGTCGGCCGGCCACCAGTCCTGGCTCTCGGTCATCAGGGCGCGCAGGTCGTTCTTAAGCGCCTCGACGTCGAGCTTCCTGACCTCCTCACGGTAGTCGAAGTCGGGTCCCATCGGGTTCGACTTCGCGTCGTGCTGGTGCAGGATGTCGAGGTTGAGGGAGTTGGGCCACCAGTCGGTCACCGTCTTGCCCATGACGGTCATGCCGCCATGCATCACCGGGCACTTGCCGGCGTTCGGGTCCATATCGTTGCCGTCCATGGGCTTTCTCCTAAGTTCTCGCGCCGGAAGGGGGGCGCGGCGTCCCTGGGGCCGGGGGCTGCGCGACGGGCCGGCGGGGCCTCGTCGGGGAGGCTCGCCCAGCCGGCCGCCGCGAATCCGCGGGCGATCTGCGGGGCCCGTCATAGCACTTTTTAGAATTAGTAAAATTGCGATTTTTCAATCGCGGTGATAGGAAAGGGTTATGGCAAGCGTCACCCTCCGGCAGTTGCGGTATTTCGAGGCCCTGGCCCGCCTGCGCCATTTCGGCCGGGCGGCGGAGGCCTGCGCGATCTCGCAGCCCGCGCTCTCGGTGCAGATGAAGGAGCTGGAGGCGCTGCTGGGCGCGCCGCTGGTCGAGCGCGGCGCGCGCGAGATCCGCCTGACCCGCCTGGGCGAGGCGCTGGCCCCGCGCGCCCGCGACGTGCTGCGCGCGGTGGACGAGATCGAGGACCTGGCCCGCGCCTCGCAGCGTCCCTTCGCCGGTCGCCTGGCGCTGGGGGTGATCCCCACCGTCGCCCCCTACCTGCTGCCCGCGCTGATGACCGAGCTCGCCCGCACCTGGCCCGAGATCGAGGTCCGCCCGCGCGAGACGGTGACCGGCGCGCTGGTGCGCGACCTGCTCGACGGGCGGCTCGACGCCGCCATCGTGGCGCTGCCGATCTCGGAGCCGACGCTGGTCGAGACCGAGCTGCTGCGCGAGGAATTCCTGCTGGTGCGCCCCGAGGCCGACGCCGGCCGCCCGGTCCCCAGCGCCGACAGCCTGCGGGAGATGCGCCTGCTGCTGCTGGAGGAGGGGCACTGCTTCCGCGACCAGGCGCTGAGCTTCTGCGGCATGGCCTCGGGCCCGCCGCGCGACCTGATGGAGGGCAGCACGCTCGCCACCCTGGTGCAGATGGTGGCGGTGGGCATCGGCGTGACCCTGATCCCGGAGATGGCCGCCCCGGTCGAGACCGCCTCGGCCCGCGTCTCGGTCGCGCGGCTCGCCGCGCCGCCGCCGACGCGCACCATCGGCATGGTCTGGCGGCGCAGCTCGCCGCTGGCCGACCAGCTCGAGCGGATCGCCGCCCAGGTCCGCCGCTGCGCGCCCCCGCAGGCGGCTCCCGGCCGCGGCGCGCCGGGACTGTCGCCGCGCGCCGGTTCCGGGTAGGCAGAGGGGCGCGCCCGCCTGCCGGCCGGTCGGCGGGCGCAGCGGCGGCAGCAGAGACAAAGAGAGACGGGATGGCGACGACAGCAACCGCGCAGGACCCCTCGGGCGCGATCGGGCGCAAGGAGACGAAGGTCGAGACGATCGACGCCGGGCGCGTCGCCGCCATGGCCGCGACGCTGGACCGGACGCCCCCGGCCGACGGCGAGGCGCTGCCCGCCGGCTGGCAGTGGCTGTTCTTCAACGGGGCCGCCCCGCGCTCGGAGATCGGGCACGACGGCCACCCGAAGCTGGGCGGCTTCCTGCCCGACACCGGCCTGCCGCGGCGGATGTGGGCGGGCAGCCGCATCGCCTATCACGCCCCGATCCCGGTCGGCGGCGAGGCGACGCGCGAGAGCGAGATCCTCGACGTCTCCGAGAAGTCCGGCCGCTCGGGCCGTCTGTGCTTCGTGACCGTGCGCCACCGCTTTTCGTCGGGGGGCGCGCTGTGCATCGACGAGGAGCAGGACATCGTCTACCGCGCCCCGCCCGAGCCCGGCGCCCCCGCGCCGAAGCCCGCGCCCGCCCCCGAGGGCGCCGCGCACTCCGAGACGGTGACCCCCGACCCGGTGCTGCTGTTCCGCTACTCGGCCGTCACCTTCAACGGTCACCGGATCCACTACGACCGCCCCTATGCGATCCAGGAGGAAGGCTACCGCGACCTGGTGTTCCACGGCCCCCTGACCGCGACCTTCCTGCAGGCCTTCGCCGCGCGCCTGCGGCCCTCGCAGCGCCTCGCGGGGTTCGAGTTCCGCGGCATGTCCCCGATCTTCGTCGACCGCCCGTTCCATATCGAGGCGGCCGCGGGCGAGACCCCGGACGTCCTCGAGATGTGGGCCCGCGGCCCGGACGGAGAGCTGTGCATGAAGGCCACCGCCCGGTTCGAGGGCTGATCCGATGGCCGATCCCCGCAGCTACCTCTTCGTCCCGGGCCAGCGCCCGGACCGTTTCGCCAAGGCCGCCGCCTCGGGCGCCGACGCGATCATCCTGGACCTCGAGGACGCCGTCGGCCCCGAGCAGAAGGACGAGGCGCGCGCCCATGTCTCGAGCTGGCTCGCCGACGGCGGCGCCGGGCTGGTGCGCATCAACGGCGAGGGCACGCCCTGGTTCGAGGACGACCTCGCCATGCTGAGCCACTACGGCGAGACCGGGGTGATGGTCCCCAAGGCCGAGCCCGCGGCGCTGGCCGCCGTGGCCGCGCGCCTGCCGGGCCGCCCCCTGCTGGCGCTGATCGAATCCGCCGCGGGCCTGGCCTTCGTGCGCGAGGGGGCGAGGGCGCCGGGGGTGGCGCGGCTCGCCTTCGGCAATCTCGACTTCTCCGCCGACATGGGCATGGACCCGCCGGACGAGGGGCTGGACCCCGCGCGGTTCGAGATCGTGCTCGCCTCCCGCCTCGCCGGCCTGCCGCCGCCGGTGGACGGGGTGCGGGTGGAACTGGAGGACGCAGAGGGCCTGACCGCCGAGGTGCGCCGCAAGCGCGCCCTGGGCTTCGGCGCGAAGCTGTGCATCCACCCCGCCCAGGTCGGGCCGGTGAACGCTGGCTTCTCGCCCTCCGAGGCCGAGGTCGACTGGGCCCGCCGCATCGAGGCCGCCATGGCCGAGGCCGCCGGCTCCGCCGTGCGGGTGGACGGCAAGATGGTCGACAAGCCGCTGCTGGAGAAGGCCCGGCGGATCCTCGCCAACGTCCCGGCCTGAGGCGCCCTTGCGCCTGGATCGGTGCGCCGGAGCCCGGCGCGCCTAGACCTCCAGCTCCTCTCGCAGCCAGGCGAGCAGGGCGTCGGTCTGCGCGTGGCCGCCGCGGCGGGGGCCGCGGAACACCGAGATCTCGGCGGGGCGGGGGACGCTTTCCTCGCAGACGCGGACCAGCTTGCCCTCGGCGAGCAG
>CAXGVP010000057.1:0-11152 GCA_964013055.1 uncultured Albimonas sp. | reverse complement strand
CGCCGGGGCCAGGCGCAAGGGGGCCGGGCGGGGCGCCTGCTTTCCGCCCGAAGCCGCCCGAAGCCGCCCGAAGCCGCCCGTGGCGGAGAGCGGGGAGAGGCCCCGGGTCAAGCCCGGGGCGCCCCCGGGGCCGGCGCGGCGCCGCGCGCAGGCCAGGGCCGGATCGGTGGCGGGCGCTGGCGGGAGGCCCGGGGCGCGCGCCCGGCCGCCGCGCCCGGCACGAAACCCGCATGGGAGCGCAGGACCGCCCCCAAGGAGCCCCGCCATGACCGCCCTGCCCCCCATCGACCCCGATCGCCTCTGGTCCCGCCTGATGGACTTCGCCCGCATCGGCGCCACGCCCGAGGGGGGCGTGCGCCGCCTCGCCTTCGACGCCGCCGAGATCGCCGCCCACCGCCATCTCGCCGACCTGGCGCTGGCGCGCGGCTTCGCGCTGTCGCTGGACCCGGCCGGCAACCTCTTCATCCGGCGCGAGGGAATCGAGCCGGGCGCCGCGCCCGTCGTCTCGGGCTCCCATCTCGACAGCCAGCCCTCGGGCGGGCGCTTCGACGGCGTCTTCGGCGTGCTGGCGGCCTTCGAGGCGATGGAGACGGCGCAGGACGCCGGCCTCGCCACCCGCCGGCCGATGGAGGTCGTGGTCTGGGCCAACGAGGAGGGCTCGCGCTTCCGCCCCGGCTGCCTCGGCTCCGCCGTCCATGCCGGCGAGACGCCGCTGGCCGAGGCGCTGGCCATCGTCGGCGACGACGGCGCCCTTTACGGCGAGGGCGTCGCGGCGCTGGCCGCCGCCCTGCCCGAGGCCGCACCCGCGCCCCTCGACCGCGCCTTCGCCGCCCTGCTGGAGGCGCATATCGAGCAGGGGCCGCTGCTGGAGGCGGGCGGCGAGGTCATCGGCGTCGTCGACCGGGTGCAGGGCCACCGGCGCCTGGACATCTCGGTGATCGGGCGGGAGGACCACTCCGGCGGCGCGCCGCTGAGCCTGCGCAGGGACGCCTTCGTGGACGCGATCGAGGTCTGTCGGGGCCTCGCCGAGCTCTGCCGGGACGAGACCGACGTGCTGCGCTTCACCTTCGGCCGGTTCGTGGTCAGCCCCAACGCGGTCTCGGTGGTGCCGGGGCGGGTGGACATGGTGCTGGACCTGCGCCACCCCTCGCAGGACGAACTCATCCGGCTGGGCGACCTGGTGCACGCGAGGGCGCAGGGCCTCGCCCGCCTGTGCGAGGTGACGGTCGCCGACAGCTCCTGGCACGCGCCCGTCGCCTTCACCCCGGCGATCCGGGAGGTCTTCGCCCGCGCCGCCGACCGCCGCGGCTTTCCCCGCCGAGAGATCTACTCCGGCGGCGGCCATGACGCCCGCTGGTTCCCCGACCGCTGCCCCACCGGCATGGTCTTCATCCCCTGCGAGAAGGGCGTGAGCCACCATCCTTCGGAGAACGTGGACCCCGCCCATGCCGCCGCCGGCGCGCAGGTGATCGCCGACGCGATGCTGGAACTCGCCCGCCAGCCCTGATCCCGGCGCCCGCCTCGGCCAGACCCGCGCGCCCCCGGCCCCGGCGGCGCCCCGGGCCTGACCCGGGGCCTCTCGCCCCCGCCTGCCGCTCATCCGACCTCGGCCCTGCGCCGCGCGCCGCCAACACAGGTCGCGCCCCGGGCTCGACCCGGGGCCTCTCCCCACGCCAGCCGCGGATCCGCTCGCCGCCCTTGCCATGCTCCGCGCCCCGCCATCCCCGCCGCCGGGCCCGGAGGCGCCGCGGCCTGCCGCGCAAACCGGCGCCGGGCGCCTGCGGGCTGCGCAATTGCAGCGCGAACTCCAAACTTGGAGTCGAATCCATTGACGTCACGCCCCGGCTGCGGCGTCATGGGCCCAGGCGACAGGCGCGGCGGCAGGAGGCATCGATGACCACGCTCACCCAGGACCAGCACGACCGTGCGGTGCGCTTCATCGCGGCCAACCGCTTCCCCTTCCCCGACCAGCCGCACCCGAGCTGGCCGCTGCATTACCGCACCTGGTTCAACTCGGCCACGCATCCGCGCATCGCCATCGAGGTGGACGGCGCCCCCCATCACCCCGACATCGTCATCGTCGACGGCGACGGCCGCCTGCGCGAGATCGCCGAGGTCGAGACCGACCTGAGCCCCGAGATGATCCCCCGCTGGCAGGCCGCCTCGCTCGCCGCCGACGACACCACCGAGACCGGCGACCGCCACCTGCTGATCTACGTCCCCCAGGGCCGCGAGGCCGAGGCTCAGGCGATGCTGGAGGGGGCCGGGATCAGCTACCACGCGCTGCGCGGCATCCGGGTGGACGAGGACGGCACGGTCCACGTCCTGCCGCACCTGACGCTGGGCAACACCAAGGACCACCGCCCCGACAGCCCCCCTCCCGCCGACCGGGACCCGGTGCGCGCGCGGCTGGACGAGGACGCCCGCGAGGCCGTCATCCGTTTCCTGCTGGCCGAGCGCTTCCCCTTCCCCGGCGAGGGGACCGAGCAGTGGGGCCTCGACCTCTACTGCCTGACCAACACCCGCCTCCACGCCCGCCGCGCCATCCCCGGCCCGGACGGAGACCTGTTCCCCTCGGTGGTGGTGGTCGACGCCGAGAACCGCCCCTGCAAGATCGCGATGGTCGAGACCGAGGTCTCGGAGGCCCGCCTCCCCGCCTGGCGCGCCTGCTCCGAGGCCGCGGTCTTTGAGGGCCACTACACCGACCCCGACACCGGCCGCCCGGCGAAACACTTCCTCCTCTACGTCCCCCTCGGCCAGGAGGAGACCGCCCGCGCGATGCTGATCGACGCCGGCATCTCCTGCGCCGGCGTCCGCGGCTACGAGGCGACCGAGGCGCTGCGCGTGCGGATGCCGGCGATCCTGCCGCCGGTGGTCAGGGGCTGAGGACGCCGCCCCGGATCTTGCGTGAATATCGCCTTGAGGCTATATAGCCTGAAAGGCGTGAGGATCCGATGCCGTGGACCGTCATCTTCGCCGACGCGTTCGAGCCGGAGTTCGACGCCCTGCCCGAACCGGTCCAGGACGCGATCTTCGCGCGCGCCCGGCTGCTGGAACGGGAGGGGCCGTCGCTCGGCCGGCCCCACGCGGACACGCTGGTCGGATCGAAGCACCGCAACATGAAGGAGCTGCGCTGCTCGGCCGCCGACGGGGTCTGGCGCGTCGCCTTCGCCTTCGACCCGGAGCGGCAGGCGATCCTGCTGGTCGCAGGCGACAAGTCGGGCGGCGCCTCGCGGCGGTTCTACAAACGGCTGATCGAGCGGGCGGACGCCCGCTTCGACCGGCATCTCGCGGATCGGAAAGGATGAAGACGATGGCCCGCAGCCTGACCGACAAGCTCTCCGCCCTGCCCGCGGCCCGCCGCGAGGCGATCGAGGCGGAGGCGGAGCGGCTCCACGCCGAATACCTGACCCTGCAGGCGCTTCGGAAGGCCCGCGCCCTGACCCAGGTGCAGCTGGCGCAGACGCTGGGCGTGCGTCAGGCGACGGTGGCGAAATACGAGCGGCAGAGCGATCTGCTGCTCTCGACCCTCAAGAGCTATGTCGAGGCGATGGGCGGCGAGCTGAAGCTGATGGTGGAGTTCCCCGGCGCGGCGCCCGTGGCGCTCGACCGGCTGGGCGAGACCGAGGCGAAGCCGCGCCGGTCCGCCGCGGCCGCGGGAGACTGAGCGGCTATTCCCGCCCCGCCACCGAGCGGATGAAGTTGCGGGTGCGCTCCTCCTGCGGGTCGTCCATCAACTGCTGCGCCGGGCCGGTTTCGACCACGCGGCCCTGGTCCATGAAGACGACGCGGTCGGCGACCTCGCGGGCGAAGCCGAGTTCGTGGGTGACCACGACCATCGTCATGCCGGCGCGGGCGAGGTCCTTCATCACCGAGAGGACCTCGCCGACCAGTTCGGGGTCCAGGGCCGACGTGGGCTCGTCGAAGAGCATCACCTTGGGGTTCATCGCCAGCGCCCGGGCGATGGCGACGCGCTGCTGCTGGCCGCCGGAGAGGTCCTTGGGGTAGCTCGAGGCCTTCTCGGCCAGGCCCACGCGGGACAACAGGCGGCGGCCGCGGTCCTCGGCCTGGCCGCGGGGTTCGCGCAGGACCTGGACCGGGCCTTCCGTGATGTTCTGGAGGGCGGTCATGTGGGGGAACAGGTTGAAGCGCTGGAAGACCATGCCGGTCTTGCGGCGCTGACGGGCGATCTCGGCCTCGGGGAGGGGGTGGAGACGGTCGGCCTCCAGCCGCCAGCCAAGGAGCTCGCCGTCCAGCCACAGGGCGCCCTCGTCGATGCGCTCGAGCTGGTTGAGGCAGCGCAGGAAGGTGGTCTTGCCCGAGCCGGAAGGGCCGATGATGCAGACCACCTCGCCCTCGGCTACGTCGATGGAGACCTCCGAAAGGGCGCGGAAGTCGCCGAAGAGCTTGCCGACGCGGCGGCCCGAGACGATGGGCAGGCCGGGGGCGGTGGTGGCCTCAAGATCCGTTGCGGGGTCCATGGCGGTCTCCATCCGGGTCATCGGTCGCGCACCCCCGAGGCGAAGCCGCGGCCGAAGCGGCGCTCCAGGCGGGACTGGGCGAGGCTGAGGATCGTGACCACCACCAGGTACCAGGCGGCGGCGACCATCAGCAGCTCGATCACGCGGGCGTTGACGTAGTAGATGTCCTGGCTGGTGCGCAGGACGTCGGCGAAGCCGATGATCGAGGCGAGCGAGGTCATCTTCACCAGGCCGATGAACTCGTTGCCCAAGGGGGGGATCACCACCCGCATCGCCTGGGGCAGGATGATGCGCTTGAGGCTGGCCGAATAGCTCATGCCGATGGCCTGGGCGGCCTCGTATTGCCCGCGGTCCACCGACAGCAGGCCCGCGCGCATCACCTCCGACGTGTAGGCGCCCTGGTTGAGGCCGAGGCCCAGCAGGGTCGCCATGGCCGGGGTGATGATGTCGACGGTGCGCGCGTCGAAGACGCCGGGGATGCCGAGGCGGGGGAAGACAAGCGCCAGGTTGAACCAGATCAGCAGCTGGAGGATCACCGGCGTGCCGCGGAAGAACCACTGGTAGCCGATGGCGACCGTGCGCAGCACCGGGTTGGGGGAGCCGCGCATGACCGCCACCACCACCCCGATGACGATGCCCATGATCATGCAGGCGACCGACATCCAGATGGTGTTGACCACGCCCATCAGGATCGAGGGCCAGAACAGATACTCGCCGGTGACCTCCCAGGCGATCTTGCCCTCGGCGAAGGCCTTTATCAGCCAGCCGATCAGGGCCAGCATGATCGCCACCGCCGCGATGCGGCCCCAGCGGGGGGGCCGCACCACGGTCATGGTGGAGACGTCGACCTCCGGGACGGCCTCGCGCCGCGCCGGAGCGAGGACGGAGGCGCCCCCGGCCATCAGGGCTGCGGGCCCTGGTTGACGGTGAACTCATCCAGCGAGGAGAGGCCGAGCTTCCACTTGGCGATCAGCTCGTCGTAGACGCCCTCGGCCTTCAGCTCGGTCAGGGCGGCGAGGAAGGCCTCGCGCAGCTGCTCGTCCTCCTTGGCGAAGGCGATGCCCATCAGGGCCGAGGAGATCGGATCGCCCAGGGCCATGAACTCGTCGGGGTAGTCTTCGAGGATGGTGGGCACGGACTCGAGGCCCTGCACGGCGGCGACGGCGCGGCCGGTGCGCAGGTTGGTCAGCTGCTGGCCGCGGTCGGTGTCGACGATGACCTCGATGGGCTCCTTCCCCTGGTCGACGCAGGTCTTCTGGGAGAAGGCCTCGACCGTCTTGGGATAGGAGGTCCCGCGCGAGGTGGTGATGGTCTTGCCGCAGAGATCCTCGTTGGACTCGAGGCCCGCCGAGATCGGGGCGTAGAACTGGGCGCCGGCGCGCAGGTAGTCGATGAAGTCGAAGATCTCGCGCCGGGCGGGCGTGTCGTAGAAGCCCGACCAGATGATGTCGACGCGGCCGGACTGGAGCGCCGGGGTCATCGCTTCGAAGGCGCCGTTGAGGTATTCCACCTCGAAGCCCAGCTTGCCGCCGACGGCCTTCAGCAGGTCGACGTCGAAGCCGATGAATTCGTTGGTGGCGGGGTCCAGCATCTCCATCGGCGCGTAGCCGGCGTTGAGGGCGGACTTGAGCACGCCGGTGCTGGCGATGCGCTCGGGAAGCTCCTGCGCGCCGGCGGCGGTGGCGCCGAGCAGGACTGTCGCGGCCAGGGCCGCCTGGGTGATCCGGTTCATCATGACCTCCGTGTCGGTGCGCGGGGCCCTTGTTTCCGGGTCTCCGTCGCGGGGGGCCGGGCGGCTGGTGCGCCGCCCGGGATCTCGGCCGGGCTCAGCGGCTGGGATGGGCGATCTGGGGGACGGCGCCGTCGTAGAAGGGCAGCGTCTCCTCGGGCGGGGTCCACTCGCCGCGGGCGACGAGGCCCTCGACGTGGTCCGTGATCTCGGCGCAGGTGGCGAACCAGACGTCGCCCTTGGCCATCATGTGCTCGATCAGCGTGATCTGCTCCTGCGCGCGGGCGAGGCGGCCGGAGACGAACGGGTGCCAGACGGCGGTCCACAGGCCCCCGTGCTCCCACGCGGCGTCGAAATCGGCCTGGAAGACGGCGCGGGCGACGGCGGGGGATTTCGGCTGCATCGCCCAGCCGGAGGCGGGCAGGTTCACGAACTGGTTCCAGTCGTCGGCCGTCGCCTCGTGCGGGAGCTCCACCAGGGAGCGGCCGTCGGGGCGCCTGACCAGGTAGGGGACGTCGTAGCCGGCCAGCGAGGCGTCGTAGCGCAGCCCGTGCTCGATCAGCAGGTCGACGGTGTGCTCCGAGAACGCGCCCGAGGGGCAGCGGTAGCCGACGGGCGGCTTGCCGGTGGCCTTCTCGATGGCCCGGATGCCGGCGACGAGGATCTTCTCCTCGTCCTCGCGGGAGAACTGGTTGACCCGCTCGTGCAGCCAGCCGTGGTGGCCGATCTCGTGGCCGCCCTTGACCAGCAGGTCCACGGCCTCGGGGTATTTCTCGAGGCACCAGCCGGGGGTGAACACGGTCTGGCGGATGCCGAAGTGGTTCCAGATCTTCGCGATGCGGGGGATCGCGACGGTGGCGCCGTAGCGCAGGGTCTGGGCGAGCGCCACGCGGCGGCGCACGTCGTCGGTGGGGTAGTAGAGGTGCAGCAGGCTCTCGGCGTCGAAGTCGTAGGCGAAGCACACCGCGCAGCGGGCGCCGTTCGGCCAGGGGGGCGGGTTGTCGATCAGGCTCAGCATCCGCGCGGGTCCCGGGACGGGCCGCGGGAGGCGGGATCGCGGAGGCGAGGGGCGCCTGGGATCATGCCGGGAGGTCTCCGGTTATGCTGCGATGCGAAAACGCTGCGGCCGGGCGTGTCTGATGTCAACTCCATTTTTGGAGTTTCATCTATGTATGCCCTGTCTCTCGCGTCTGATATGCGTGAAAGCCAAGGGGATTATCGCGGGAGGCGAATCGGTGGCGGCAGGCGGCCTGAGGCGGAAACACAAGCGGCAGCGGCTGCAGCAGGTGCTGGATGCGGCCGAGGAGCTGTTCTTCCGCGACGGCTACGAGGCGACCCGGATCGAGACCATCGCCGACAGCGCCTCGGTGGCGCCGGCGACGGTCTACAACTACTTCGCGACCAAGCCCAACCTGCTGATGGCGCTGGCCATTCGCCACGTCCGCACCGCTCTGCCGGAGCGGCGCGCCTATCTGGCGGACCTGCCGCAGGATCCGCTGGCCGCGATCCTCGGGTTCGAGCGGCTGCTGGCCGAGCAGGCGATGCGGCACCTGTCGCGGGAGTGCTGGCGGGTGATCCTCTCGGCCCAGCAGATGGAGCCCGGCGCCCGGCCGAGCCGCACGGGCGCGCGGCTGAACGGCCTGATCCGGGTGCACTATGTGCGCCTGCTGACCACCTATCGCGACCGCGGGGTGCTGCGGGACGACATCGACCTGGGCCATCTGGCCGAGCTGATCGTGGGCATAACCACCTGGGACTTCAGCCGTTTCGTCGCCACCGAGACCGGCGACATCGAGGACCTGCTGCGCATGGGCGTCCCCCATGTGCGCCTGATCCTGGAGGGGCTGATGACCGAGGAAGGGGCGCGCCTGCTGGCCGCCTCGACCGCCGAGGGCGAGGCGCCGCGCGCGGTGGGCGCCGCCCCCCAAGCCGTCCCCGCCTGAGCCCTCCGGGCGCTTCGCGGGCCGCCGGCGGGCGCCCCGGACTTGATCCGGGGCCTCTCGCGGCCGGCCACAGGAGGCCCCGGATCAAGTCCGGGGCGCACCTGGCGGCCAGCACCCGACCAGACTCCAAATTTGGAGCAAACTCCATTTTCATCTTGCCGCACTGCGGCGGGCGCGATTAGCATGACGGCGACGGCCCCGCCCTTGTCGGCGCGACGGGCCCCCTCCCTTCACGCCAGACCCCGAGGAGCCGCAAGCCCGTGTCCGCGATCACCGAGAACGAATGGCGTTACAACCAGACCATCAAGCGGTTCCCGTCCGAGCCGGAGCCCGCCCACGAGGCGCCCGACCAGCTGGAGCGCTGGTGGGGCCGCAACTGGGGCTGCACCAACGACGTGGGCAAGCTGCGGGTGGTGCTGATGCACCGGCCCGGGGAAGAACTCCTGCAGGTGGATGCCTCCAAGAAGCTGGATTTCAACTCGTATGGCGACGAGCAGGCGGGTTGGTACTGGCGCGGCGACGTCCCCCCCGACCTGCCCGCGATGCAGGCCCAGCATGACGCCTATGTGGAGCTGCTGCGCTCCGAAGGCGTGGAGGTCGTGTTCATCGACCGCGCCGCCAAGGACCGGATGAAGACCTGCTACACCCGCGATTCCGTGGTGGGGATCGGGGGCGGCGCCATCGTCACCCGGCTCGGGCCGCGGATCCGGCGAGGGGAGGAGCTGCCGGCGACGCGCACGCTCGCCGCCATCGGCTGCCCGATCCTGCGCACGATCAACGGAACCGGCGTGTTCGAGGGCGGCAGTTTTGCGTGGCTGAACGCGAAGACGGCGGTGGTGGGCGTGTCGTCCCGGGTGAACGAGGAAGGCGCCAAGCAGGTCGGCGAGGTGCTGGCCGCCCAGGGGGTCGAGCTGATCCGCGTGCAGCTGACCGGCTACCGGCTGCATATCGACGGGCTGTTCGTGATGCTCACGCCGGATCTGGCGCTGTGCAACTCCGCCCTGCTGCCCTGGTGGTTCCTGGAGGAGCTGAAGGCCCGCGGGATTTCGATCATCGAGGTGTGCCCGGAGGACGACGGCTCGATCATCAATTCTCTGGCCATCGCGCCGGGGCGGGTGGTGATGCCCGACGGGCTGTCCTCGCGCACCGAGGGCGAGCTGCGCCGCGCGGGCGTCGAGATCCTGCACACGCCCTACGACCAGGTCATTCTGGGCGGCGGCGGGCTGCATTGCTCGACCGCGCCGCTGATCCGCGACGAGGTGTGAGCATGTGCGACTGGACCAAGGCGCAGGCCGAGGCGCTGGACTGGCTGAAGACGAACCATGAGGCCCTGTCGAAGGACCACATGACGATCTACGACTTCCATGAGCCGTCCTGGCGGGAATACCGCTCGTCGGCCTGGTACATGGACCGGCTGGAGGCCGAGGGCTTCACGGTGGAACGCGGGACGGGCGGCATGCCCACCGCCTTCCGCGCCACCTGGTCGAACGGCGAGGGGCCCGTGATCGCGGGCTACGCCGAATACGACGCGGTGCCGGGGCAGAGCCAGGCGGCCGTGCCGCGCAGGCAGCCGCGCGAGGGCACCTCCAAGCACGCGGCGGGGCATACGGACCCGCATTCGGCGCTCGGCATCGGGGCGTTTGCGGGGTTCCTTGCGGCCAAGCGGGGGATGGAGCAGCACGGCATCCCCGGCACGCTGGTGTTCTTCGGGGAGCCGGCCGAAAAGCTCTGCGGGGCGAAGCCCATCCATGCCGCCAAGGGCTATTACGACGGGCTGGACGCGGCGATCAGTTTTCATCCCCACAGCTTCCCCGCGCTCACCAACGGCTGCTTCTGGGAGACGACCTCGGCCCCCCTGTGGAGCCGGATGTACACCTTCGAGTGCGAGCACCCCGAGACCTGGCAGCAGGGCCATTCCGCCGGCGGGGTCACGCACACCCATGCCGCGGCCCGCGCGCCGGGGGCGATCGACGCGGTGTGCATGATGTACACCTCGTCGAAGATGATGAAGGAGTCGATGCTGCCGCACACCGGCTCCTGGGCGATGAACGAGTTCATTCCGGTGGCGGGGCAAGCCACCTCGGACAACATCGCGCCGGCCATCGGGCAGGTGCAGTTCACCCTGCGGGCGCCCTCGATCGAGATGTGCGACGCGGCCTATGCCGTGCTCGACCGCAACGCCGAGCAAGTGGCGGGGATGACCCACTGCACCTGGCGGGCGGACTGGATCGCGCGGACCCGCGCCGGACTGCCGAACAAGGCGATGGCCGAGATCACCTTCCGGAACTTCGAGAAGCTGGGTCCGCCGAAATGGTCGAAGGCGGCCAAGGACTTCGCCCGCGAGATCCAGAAGGAGCTGGGGACGCCCGAGACGGACGAGCCCCTGCTCGCGGGCATGGAGAAGCTGACGCCGCCCTGGGAGGCCGAGGAGAGTTTTCGCGAGCAGCTCCCCGCCTGGCAGCTCAACTACGCGGCCGACGACTACGTCGACTACACCTGGCACTGCCCGACGGTGCGCCTCTACGTGGCCCGGCCCACCATGGAGCCGCGGCCCGACGGCGCCCGCTGGCCCGAGTGGGTGCGCCACGCCATGAACGGGGTGCCGGAGATCATCGACCCGATGTGGTCGAAGGCGGCCGAGGTGATCTCGACCACCGTGCTCGACCTGATGACCGACGCCGACGCGCTCGCCCGCGCGAAGGCGGAATTCGAGGAGCGCACGGGGGGCGGCGTCGGCGGCTCGAAATGGGTCGCCCCCCTGCTGCCGGCGGATTTCGAACCGCCGATCCACTACCGCTGGCCTGAATACGTCGAGACGCCGCGCGGGCCGGAATGGACGATGCCGTGAGCCTGCCTGCGAGATCGGCGGAGACCTCGGTCTCCGCCGTCGTGGACCGGCGCCGCTCGGTCCGGGCGTTCCTCCCGACGCCCGTCGACCGCGCCCGGGTCGAGGACCTGGTGCGCCGGGCGGCGCGGGCGCCCTCGGGCTCCAACGTGCA
>CAXGVP010000056.1:0-11163 GCA_964013055.1 uncultured Albimonas sp. | reverse complement strand
GTTGCCGGCGACGGCCTTCTTGACCTGCGCCGGCGTGTAGAGGACGGTGTCGAACCCGGCCTGCACGAGGGCCAGCCGCAACACGCCCCGGGCCTCGCCCAGCTTGGCCGCCGCATCCGGATCGCGGCCATAGAAGCTGCTCTCGAGCGCGACGGCATCGGGCCGCTGTGTGTCGAGCAGAGTGACGAGGCCGTCGTACATGGTCTGCAGCCGCGCGGCGAAGGGCACGCCGGGGCGGGAACGGAAACAGCCACAGTCTTGATACAGGAGTTTGCGGCCCTGCTTGCGAACGAGGCCGTATCCGGTGCAGGAGCTGCTCGGGTCGAGTCCGAGAACGAGCAAGATTTTGTGGCGACAGCCGGTCAGGCGAGCAGCTTGGCCAGCTCCTCCTCCTGCGCGTCGAAATTGGAGAACACCTTCTGCACGTCGTCCAGATCCTCGAGCGCCTCGAGCAGCCGCAGGATCTTCTCGATGTCGTCCCCCGCCACCTCGGCCGCCACCTTCTGGTCGACGCCGTAGCCGGAGTGCGAGAGGACGATGATCTTGTTCACGCCCTCGGCGGTCAGTTTCTCGACCTCGGCGCGGACGGCTTCCACCGGGTCGCCGAAGGTGATGTTCTTGCCGGGAGAGGCCAGTTCCGCGGTGTCCTGCGGGGTCAGGCCGATCAGGCCGATCTTCTCGCCGTTCTTCTCCACCACGGTGGATTTCTTCAGCACGTCGGCGAGCTGCGGCTCGCCCGAGACGTCGGCGTTGGACATCAGCACGGGGAAGTCGACGGCGTCCATGAAGCCGCGCAGCACCTCGGGGCCGTCGTCGAATTCGTGGTTGCCCACGGTCATCGCGTCGTAGCCCAGGCCGTTCATCATCTCGGCCGCGGCCTTGCCCTTGTAGTAGGTGTAGAAGAGCGTGCCCTGGAACTGGTCGCCCCCGTCGAGCAGGATCGGGTTCGAGGAGGCCGCCTTCTCCGCCGCCACGGCGGTGGCGAGCCGGGCCGAGCCGCCGAAGCACTTGCCCTCCGCGTTGTCCTCGGCCGAGCAGCCGGAGTCGTATTTCGAGATCGGCTCGAACCGCGCGTGGAAGTCGTTGGTGTGCAGCACGGTGAGCGCGTAGTCGGCGGACGCTGCGGCCGGCGCCAGCAGCGCCATCGCGGCCACGGCGGACCTGAGCAGGCCGGCGGAGGTGCGGGGGGTCATCGGTCGCTCCATGTCGGTTGGGTGCCGCTCAGGTGAGCGGGTTTTGGGGCGCCGCGCAAGGGGGATGCGGGGCGGGGTGGTGGGGAAGGATGGAGCGGGGGTGCGAATTTTGTGCGACGGGAGTGGCGGGCGCACTCAATGCAGTACATCTGGCGATCCAAATCGCTAGCGTCCCTCAAAGGTCTCAACAAGAACGCGACGCCGGGCCGACTCGAGCGCTTCTAGAATACGGGCGTCATGAGATAGGTGCACGCTCTCGTGCGCTTTCATGGAGTTGGACATCAAGTGAACAGACGCTTCGGCGTATTTGAGTGCCGTTTGCCTATAGATGACGCCTTGTGCGTCGAGCAGGGTGCCTAATCCTGTCTGGGTCCCGTGCTGGGCGAAGAATTTTGCTAGGGCTTCTTGTCTGGCGAGGAGTATTGCGGGTATCGCGTTGATTTGAAGGCAAATCCGCCGAAGGCCTTGCGCAATGCAGCTAGCACGGTCTAGCGGAGCGCATTCAAATCCGTCTTGCGGTGAAAGCAGCCAGTATGAACGCTCTGGTACGTAAACAACTATGTCGGAATTTTCAATAGTGCTCGATACGGCGGCTGAGAACTCACTCTCACTGAGCTTTTCTGCCAATTGTGTGATGTTCAGGCTGTCCCTGACAATCATGTCTCCAAGTCTCTTGGGATCCGCGAAGACGCTAAGTGCGGCCCGCGCCATATTGGCTCCACTTGCATCCTCAATTTCTGCGTTGATTCGCGTCGAATTGAAGCGCTCTTCTTTAAAGAGAAGCTCTTGTTGCCCTTCTATTAGTGCGATTGCGAGGTCAGTCCAGGCGAGGGCGAGAAAGTTCTTTTCTGATTCACTAAGGATGGTCGCTGGTGTTGGCTCCGAGGCGTATAGCGGTGTCGCGACAATATTAGCAATGGCCAACACCATTGAATAGATTCTGAAAAAACTCATTAAATTGTGACCGATTTGAGAACTAGAAGGACTAGCGCTGGGATGCTTAGGCTCTGGAAGAAGATGCTCCAAATTTGATTTGTGCGTTCGTGAGCGACAAAAACCGCGCTGCAAACCCAAAGCCCAAGCCAAAATAGCACTGCCCCAACTCCAATTCCAAAAACACTGGCATCTGACGCAATAAGTTGCTCGATAGCTTCGCTAATTCGTGGGGCAATCAAAAATGATGAAAAAAACAGCGACAAAGCCGCATTCTTCTTGGGCGAAAACACTTCGGCGCGACAGTGCCCACTTGAGCAGTATGTCCTCGCATTCATCTAGAAATCGCCCAGTTTATCCATCCATCTTCAGCGCATTGATGAACGCCTCCTGCGGAATGTCAACCTTCCCGAACTGGCGCATCTTCTTCTTGCCGGCCTTCTGCTTCTCCAGCAGCTTCCGCTTGCGCGTGACATCCCCGCCGTAGCACTTGGCCGTGACGTCCTTGCGCATCGCCCGGATCGTCTCGCGGGCGATCACCCTCCCGCCGATGGCCGCCTGGATCGGGACCTTGAACATGTGGGGGGGGATCAGGTCCTTGAGCTTCTCGCACATCGCCCGGCCGCGCATCTCCGCCCGGTCGCGGTGAACCATGGTCGAGAGCGCGTCGACGGGCTCGTCGTTCACCAGGATCTGCATCTTCACCAGGTTCTCGGCCCGGTAGCCCTCGATGTTGTAGTCGAAGCTCGCGTAGCCCTTGGTCACCGACTTCAGGCGGTCGTAGAAATCGAAGACCACCTCGTTCAGCGGCAGGTCGTAGACCACCATCGCGCGGCTGCCCGCGTAGGTCAGGTCGCGCTGCTGGCCGCGACGCTCCTCGCACAGCTTCAGGACCGCGCCGAGGTAGTCGTCCGGGACCAGGATCGTCGCCTTGATCCAGGGCTCCTCGATCGCCTCGACATGGGTCAGGTCGGGCATGTCGGCGGGGTTGTGCAGCTCGCGCACCGTGCCGTCGCGCATCTGCAGGCGGTAGACCACCGAGGGGGCGGTGGTCACCAGGTCGATGTCGTACTCCCGCTCCAGCCGGTCGCGGATCACCTCGAGGTGCAGCAGGCCCAGGAACCCGCAGCGGAAGCCGAAGCCGAGCGCGGCCGAGGTCTCCATCTCGTAGGAGAAGCTGGCGTCGTTGAGGGCCAGCTTCTCGATCGCCTCGCGCATGTCCTCGAAGTCGGCGGCGTCGACCGGGAACAGGCCGCAGAACACCACCGGGATCGAGGGCTTGAAGCCCGGCAGCATCTGCGCGCAGGGCCGCTTCTCATGGGTGATGGTGTCGCCCACGCGGGTGTCGCGCACCTGCTTGATCGAGGCGGTGAGGAAGCCGAGCTCGCCCGGCCCCAGCTCCGGCCAGTCCTTCATGACGGGCGAGAACACGCCCACCCGGTCGACCTGGTAGTCGGCCTTGGTGGACATCATCCGGATCTTGTCGCCCTTCTTGAGGACGCCGTCGCGGATGCGCACCAGCACCACGACGCCGAGGTAGGCGTCGTACCACGAATCGACCAGCATCGCCTTCAGCGGCGCCTCGCGGTCGCCCACGGGGGCGGGGAGGCGCTTGACGATCGCCTCCAGCACGTCGGGGATGCCGAGGCCGGACTTGGCCGAGATCAGCACGGATTCGGAGGCGTCGATGCCGATCACGTCCTCGATCTGCTCCTTCACCCGCTCCGGCTCGGCGGCGGGGAGGTCGATCTTGTTGAGGACGGGCACGATCTCGTGGTTGGCGTCGATGGCCTGGTAGACGTTGGCGAGCGTCTGCGCCTCGACCCCTTGCGAGGCGTCGACCACCAGCAGCGAGCCCTCGACCGCGCGCATCGAGCGGGAGACCTCGTAGGCGAAGTCGACGTGGCCGGGGGTGTCGATCAGGTTGAGGACGTAGTCGTGGCCGTCGGCGGCGGTGTAGTTCAGGCGCACGGTCTGCGCCTTGATGGTGATGCCGCGTTCGCGCTCGAGCTCCATGGAGTCGAGCACCTGCTCCTTCATCTCACGGTCCGTCAGCCCGCCGGTGATCTGGATCAGCCGGTCGGCGAGGGTGGATTTGCCGTGGTCGATGTGAGCCACGATGGAGAAGTTGCGGATGCGCGAAAGGTCGGTCATGAGGCGCCATTTGCGGGCAAGCCGCGCGCGCGTCAAGCGGGCGTGAAGCGGCGCCTCGGATCGGGGCGGGCGCCGCGGGCGCGCCGCGCGGCGCGGGGCGCGGCGGGTTGGAATTCATCTTGCCTGAGTCGAGATCTCTGGGCATTGTTCTCGGCGATTTGAAGAAGGAGTGACAGTTATGCCCAATATTGTGGATGCAGCGACCGCGACGACGCTGGATGCGTTTCTTGGCAAAGACATAAGAGACATCTGCGGCACCGGCTTCGAGGATGCCAGGGTGAACCATTGCGCGCATTTCGTGGGGCATGCGCTGTCGATCAACGTCGGCATGGTCTGCGGGTCGATGAAATACGAGACGCGCGGAGAAGGCGCCTCGATTCGGGTCGACGAGATCTACAACGCCTGCCCGATCCGGGGGGCCTGGGGCGACCTGCCCAAGGGGACCGAGCGCTGCCTCGCCTTCGTGACCCTGCCGAGCAACGTCGCCGAGGGGACGATGGGCTCGCACCCGCGCAAGCACGTCGGCGTCTATATCGACGGGTCGATCTGGCACTACTCGAATTCCGGCGACAAGGTCGTGAAGCATGCCCCCGAGGCTTGGCTGCTGCTGTTTAAGGGCGTCTATGGCGACGCGACCTGCATGTATCATGGCATTCTCTAGGGCCGGGCCGGCCGCTGGCCTGTTGCTGGCGCTGCTGGCGCCGGACTGCAGCCAGGCGCAGCCGGATGCGGCGTTGCGGGCCCTGCTCGCGGCCTCGGGGGAGAGGCCGCCGGCCGGGTCGGGCTGCGACGGCGGCGGGCTGACCGCGGCGACGACGCTGGGCGAGGACCTGGCCGCGCATCTGGCGGCGCTGGAATCCCACGGCCGCGTCGAGGCGCGCTGCGAGGGCGAGGCCTGCGAGGTCGTGGTGGGGCGCGAGGCCGGCGAGTTGGTGTGGTCGCGTCACTACCGCTTCCGCCTGGCGCCGGGCGAGGCGGAGCTCTCCGACCCGACCTGCTTCACCCTGCCCTGAGCGCGACGGCGCTGCAGAGCCCGTCGACCCGGGCGATCCGCTGAGTTAACCTCGCGATTAACTCCGCGCGGAACCGTATTCCGCGCAAGGCAGAATCGGGAGGATCGAGATGGATTTCGACGACGTCATCACCGGCCGGCGCAGCATCCGCGGCTTCAAGAAGAAGCCGGTGCCCAGGGATCTGGTGGAGGAGGTGATCGCGCTGGCCAACCGCGCGCCCTCCTCGATGAACACCCAGCCCTGGCACCTGCACGTCCTGACCGGAGAGCCGCTGGAGCAGGTCCGCCGCGGCAATACCGAGCGGATGCTGGCCGGCCACCCGGTGACGCGCGAGATCGAGGACCACGGCAAGTACGAGGGCGTGCACCGCGACCGCCAGGTCGAGATCGCCATCCAGCTATTCGAGGCCATGGACATCGAGCGCCACGACAAGGAGAAGCGCCAGGACTGGGTGCTGCGCGGCTTTCGCCAGTTCGACGCGCCGGTCTCGATCGTGGTCTGCTACGACCGCGACCTCGAGCCGGGGGGCACGATCGCGCATTTCGACCTCGGCGCGGTGACCTTCGGCCTGGTGCTGGCGGCGTGGAGCCGGGGCCTGGGCTGCGTGATCAACGGCCAGGGCATCATGCAGAGCCCGGTGGTGCGCGAGGTCGCCGGCATCCCCGACGACCAGGTGATCCTGACCTGCGTGGCGCTGGGCTGGCCGGACGACGACTTCGCCGCCAACGCCGTCGTCTCGCGCCGCCGCTCGGCCGAGCAGGTGGCCCGCTTCGTGGGCTGGGAAGAGCCGGCCGAGACCGCCTGAGCGGGGCGCCGCCGCGCCCGGCGCGCGGGACCCGGCGGGGGCCTGCGCGCGCGGGCCGCGGGGCGGCTTGATCGGGGTCAAGGCGGGGGCGGCGCGGCACGGCGAGGGTCGGGCCGATCCGCCCCCCTCTGCGGGGCTCCGCTACGCAAGGACCTGCGCCATGGCCTTCGACGCCGACCGCATCGCGCTCCTGCGCGACCAGCTCGCCACCCTGCGCCGGGACGCGCCCGAGGCGCCCTCGGAGTTCTATCACACGCTCTTCGCCGCCTCGCCGGAGCTGCGTCCGATGTTCCGCGACGAGGACATCGGCGGGCAGGGCGTGAAGTTCATGGCGACGCTGGGCCTGCTGGTCGAGCGCATGGCCCATCCCGACGAAATGCGCCGCGAGCTGGGCGAGCTCGGCCGCGGCCATGCCGCCTACGGCGTGAAGCCCACCCATTTCGAACCGATGCGCGAGGCGCTGCTGGCGACCCTGCGCAGCCACCTGGGAGAGCGCTTCGACGCGGACTCCGAGGACGCGTGGCGCGCGCTCTACGACCGGGCCGCCGCCGAGATGATCGCCGCGGCCGGAAGATGAACCGGCCCTGACGCCGCACGGCCCCGGGCGGCGCTGGATTCCCCCGCCTCGGGCCGCTAAACCGGGTCGCGGCGCGCCCGGCCGGGCCGCGCCTGCGTGCAGGAATGGGGGACGGCATGGACGTCGAGGCGCTGGAGATCCCGGACGTCAGGATCCTGAAGCCGAAGAAGTTCGGCGACCACCGCGGGTTCTTCTCGGAGACGTACAACAAGCAGGCGCTGGCGGAGGCGGGG
Organism: uncultured Albimonas sp.; assembly: GCA_964013055.1. GTDB lineage: Bacteria > Pseudomonadota > Alphaproteobacteria > Rhodobacterales > Rhodobacteraceae > Albimonas. The sequence goes on along the minus strand of CAXGVP010000056.1, from coordinate 4,255 downwards.
ATCGACCTCGACTTCGTGCAGGACAACCACTCGCTGTCGGGCGAGGTGGGGACGCTGCGCGGCCTGCACTTCCAGACCCCGCCGTTCGGACAGGACAAGCTGGTGCGCGTGGTGCGCGGCGCGATCCTGGACGTGGCGGTGGACCTGCGGAAGGGCTCGGCCACCTACGGCAAGCATGTGGCGGCCGAGATCTCGGCCGAGGCCTGGAACCAGATCCTGGTGCCGATCGGCTTCGCCCACGGCTTCATCACGCTGACGCCCGACGTCGAGGTGATCTACAAGGTCACCAATTATTATGCCCCCGCGCACGACAAGGGCCTGCTGTGGTCCGACCCGAGCTTGGGCATCGACTGGCCGCTGCCGCCGGGCGGCCCGATCCTGTCGGACAAGGACAAGGTCCAGCCGACGCTGGCCGAGATCGACGCCCCGTTCTGACGGGGAACGCGCGCCGGGGCGCCGAGGGGGCGCCCGACGGGCGCGCGCGTGAAACGCATTCTGGGGATATCGCTGCAATGTCGCATGTTCTGGTGACCGGGGCGGGAGGCTACATCGGCACCTCGCTGGTTCCGATGCTGCTGGAGGCCGGGCACACCGTCCGCGCCGTCGACCGCTTCTTCTTCGGGCGGGAGCTGCTCCCGCCGCAGCCGGGGCTCGAGATCGTGGTCGAGGATACCCGCGTGCTGCCCGAGCATCTGCTGGAGGGCATCGACGCGGTGATCGACCTGGTGGCGATCTCCAACGACCCGTCGGGCGAGCTGTTCCAGAACGCCACGATGCAGATCAACCGCGACAGCCGCGTGCGCACCGCCGAGCTCGCCAAGGCGGCCGGCGTGACGCGCTACGTGCTGCCCTCGTCCTGCTCGATCTACGGTTTTCAGGAAGCCGGCGTGATCGCCACGGAGGACACGCCCACCAACCCGCTGACCACCTATGCCCGCGCCAACGAGATGGCCGAGCAGGCGATCCTGCCGCTGAACGGCGACGGCTTCACCGCGGTGGTGCTGCGCCAGTCGACGGTCTACGGCCTGTCGCCGCGGATGCGCTTCGACCTCGCGATCAACGGCATGGCCTACGGCGCGTGGAAAACTGGAAAACTGCCGCTGATGCGCGACGGGACCCAGTGGCGGCCGATGGTGCATGTGCGCGACACGGCCTCGGCCCAGATCTTCATGCTGGACGCGCCGGCCGAGGCGGTCGGCGGCCAGATCTTCAACGTCGGCTCCGAGGAAAACAACTACCAGCTGGGCCCGCTGGGCGAGCTGGTCGCCTCCTACGTGCCGCGCGACGTGGCGATCGAGTGGTATGGGGATGCCGACGTGCGCTCCTACCGGGTCGGCTTCGAGAAGATCGAGGCGCTGGGCTGGAAGGCGCAGCGCACGGCGAAGGACGGGGTGATCGAGATCTGCGCGGCGCTGGAGGCCGGCGCCATCGACAAGACCACCCAGACCATCACGCTAGACTGGTACAAGACGCTCGCCGACTGGCACCGCCGCATCAAGGAGGTCGAGCTCCACGGCGGGATCATCGAGATATGAAGGTCCTGCTGCTGGGGCCGAACGGCCAGCTCGGCCATGACCTGACCGCCGCCCATGCCGCCGCGGCCGACCGGATTTCGGGGGGGATCGAGCTGATCCCCTTCGGGCGCGACAAGCTGGACGTCTCGGCCCCCGCCGGGATCGCCGAGACGCTGGCGGGGGTGGAATTCGACGCGCTGGTCAACTGCACCTCCTATCACAAGACCGACGAGGTGGAGGACGCAGGGACCCTGGCGATGGCGGTGAACGCCCATGCGCCCCAGCAGATGGCGAAGGTCTGCGCCGACCGGGGCGCGCGGTTCATCCATATCTCGACCGACTACGTGTTCGGCGGGGACCGGGGGCGGGCGACGCCGCTGGCCGAGGATGCGCCGACCGCGCCGGTGAACGTCTACGGCGCCTCGAAAGCCTTCGGCGAGACGCTGGCGACGCTGGCGGGCGAGCCGACGATCCTGCGCGTGGCGTCCCTCTACGGCGTGGCGGGGGCGAGCGGCAAGGGCGGCAACTTCGTCGAGACGATGATCCGCTTCGGCCGCGAGCGCGGGGCGCTGAAGGTGGTCGACGACCAGCGGATGTCCCCGACGGCCACCGCCGACATCGCCGCGGTGATCCTGCGGATGCTGAAGGACGGCGCCGAGCCGGGCCTGTGGCACGTCGCCGGCGGCGGCGAGGCGACCTGGTTCGAGTTCGCCTGCGAGATCATCCGCCAGGCCGGGATCGAGGCCGAGATGACCCCCTGCACCTCCGCCGAGTTCCCCACCCGGGCGCTGCGGCCGGGGTATTCGGTGCTGGACACGTCGAAACTGACCTCCGCCTTCGCGCCGATGCCGGACTGGCGCGACAGCCTCGCGGCCTATCTCAAGGCCAAGGGGCACGCCTGACGCCGGAACCGGCCGCGAGCGGCCGGCTGCGGTCCGGAGGCGCCCTGCGGGCGGGCTTGGCCTGCGCGCGCTGCGCGCGCGGGCGGGCTGGCGCCCGCGGAAGGCCGCTCCGGACTCACCTAGGAACAAGCCCCGCGCCTGTTCCCCGGATCCGTCCATCGCCGAAGATGCCTGAGCGACTCGCCCGAAGCGGTCAAGGACAAGCCGCGCAAGCGCGGTCGCTTCGCGATCCCTGACCGCTGCGGGCGAGTCGCTCTTTACGGCATCAGCGATGGACGGCTCCGGGGAACAGGCGCTCCGCGAGGCCTGCGGGCGCGGCGCCAGGGGCGCGCGGGGCGGGCCGGGAGCGGGTCAGGCGCGGGGGTGGGCCTTTTCGTAGATCTCCATCAGGCGGGCCTCGTCGAGGGCGGTGTAGACCTGCGTGGTGCTCAGCGAGGCGTGGCCGAGAAGCTCCTGGATGGCGCGGAGGTCGCCGCCGGCTTTCAGGAGGTGAGTCGCGAAGCTGTGGCGCAGGGCGTGGGGGGTGGCGGTCGCCGGCAGGCCCAGGCGGGCGCGGGCCTCGGCCATGCGCAGCTGGATCAGGCGCGGGGAGAGAGGGCCGCCGCGCGCGCCCAGGAACAGGGCGCCGTCGCCGGCCTCCGGCGGATAGGGGACGGTTTCCAGGTACCAGTCCACCGCGGCGCGGGCGGCGGGGAGGACCGGGACCAGGCGCTCCTTCCCGCCCTTGCCGCGGATGCGCAGGACCTCGGGCAGGGGGGCGTCGGCGCGGCGCAGCGACAGCGCCTCGGAGATGCGCAGGCCGCAGCCGTAGAGGAGCGTGAGGACGGCCGCGTCGCGCGCAGCGATCCAGTCGGGGGCGTCTGAGGCCTCGGCGTCCCCGATCAGCGCGCGGGCCGCATCCTCGGACACCGGGCGCGGCAGGCGCGCGGGGGCGCGGGGGCCGCGGGCGGCGAGCACCGCGGGCGCCTCGATCCCCTCGGCGTCGCCGAGCCAGCGGTAGAAGCCGCGCACCGCCGACAGCGCCCGGCGCAGCGAGCGGGCGGAGAGGCCGCGCCCCCGCTCGCGCGCCATCCAGGCGCGGAGCTCGGGCTGGCCGGTCCGCGCAAGGTCGGCGGCCGCGAGCGGCCCGCCGTGGTGGTCGCGCAGGAAGGCGAGGAAGCCCGCGACGTCGTGGCGATAGGCCTCGATCGTGGCGGGGGCGGCGCCGCGGACGGCGCTCGCCTGGCCCAGCCAGCGGACCATCAGGGCCGCGGCGGGGTCGAGGGGCAGGGTCCCCTCGGCGCTCAGCGCTGGATCCAGGGACGCAGGGCGCGGGCCACCACGGCGCCCAGGAATTCCAGCAGGTCGCCGGCCTGGTCGGGGGTGAACCGCTCCGCGTCGCGGGCGCCGAAGGCCAGCAAGCCGGGGGCGGCGTCGCCCGAGACCTCCAGCCGCACCAGCGCCTCGGAGCCCATGTGCACGCCCTCGGGGCCATAGAGCCGCGCGCAGTCCGGATCGGTGGCGCGCAGGACCACGGGGCGGAAGGGGCCGTCCTCGTCGGCGCCCATGTAGCGCGCGACCCCGCCGACGCCCAGCGCGGTCAGCGGCGGCTGCGGCGGGTCGCCGGCGCCCTCGCGCTCGATGCCCACGCGGACCAGGTCCACGCCGAGGATCGGCGGCAGCACCCGCGACAGCACGTGCAGCACGCCCTCGAGGTCGTCGGGCTCCAGCACCGCCAGGGCTGCGCGGTGGATCGATTCGGTGACCGCGAGATTGTCGTAGGCGGCGGCCACGACCGAGCGGTGCGTCTCCTCCAGCCGGCCCAGGAAGTACGCCATCTGCTTCATCCTGTACTGGCAA
>CAXGVP010000055.1:0-11227 GCA_964013055.1 uncultured Albimonas sp. | reverse complement strand
GTCCCCGAAGTAGGCCTTGGGGTTTTCTCCCGTTATCGAGCGGACGGCGGCGATGACCAGGGGGGAGCGGATCTCGAACTCCGGCCAGGCGCCGCTGGCCGCGGCCGCGACCACGCCGTGCAGCAGGCGCAGCAGCACGCCGCCGCCGGGCGCGGGCTCGGTCAGGGTGGCGAGGTTGAGCTCCGAGCTCACCCCCAGCGTCGCCGAGATGCCGTCGTCGCAGGCGATCGCGACCCGGGCGTCGGGGCCGGTGCGCAGGATCGCGGCGACCGGGGGCAGGGGAAGCGGCAGGTCGGCGCCGACGACCGCCCGCCAGCGCCCCTCGATCCAGAGCTCGGCGCCCGGACCCTCGAGCGCGTCGATCCGGCAGTCGCGCGCCTGGGCGGCGGTGCAGCCGAGAGCGGCGACGAGCGCCGCCGCGGCGGCGATGCGGCGTCGATGAGCGGATGTCGACATGGGACCCTCGCTGCGACAAGGGCAAAGCCTAGCGGGCGCCGGGCCGTCCCGCCAGCGGCAGAAGGGGGAAAGGCGCCGCAGCGGCGCCTGATTTGGGGAAATCTCGCCCCGGCGCGCGTGAAACGGCGCCGGGGCGGGGGCCTCAGCCTTCGCGTCGGGTCCGGCGGCGGTCGGCGGCGGCCTTGATCTCGCCCACGATCCCGCGGCGGAACAGCGACACCACCAGCACGAAGATGCAGCCCTGGATCACCAGCACCCACTCGCCGAACGAGGCGAGGTAGTTCTGCATCATCACGATCACCGCCGCCCCGACCGCCGGGCCGAGGATGGTGCCCATGCCGCCGACGATGGTCATCAGCACCACCTCGCCCGACATGGTCCAGTAGACGTCGGTCAGCGAGGCGAGCTGGAACACCAGCACCTTGGTCGACCCCGCCAGCCCCGCCAGCGTCGCCGACAGCACGAAGGCCAGCAGCTTGTAACGGTCGACCGAGTAGCCCAGCGAGATCGCGCGCGGCTCGTTCTCGCGGATCGCGCGCAGCACCTGGCCGAAGGGCGAATGCACGATGCGGTGGATCAGGGCGACGCCCGCCACGAAGATCACCGCCACCACATAATACAGCGTCAGGTCGTCGGAGATGTCGATCAGGCCGAGGAACACGCCCCGCTCGACGCCCTGGATGCCGTCCTCGCCGTTGGTGAACGGGGCCTGCAGGCAGAAGAAGTAGAACATCTGCGCCAGCGCCAGCGTGACCATGGCGAAGTAGATGCCCTGCCGGCGGATCGCGAGCGCGCCGGCGACCAGCCCCAGCCCCGCCGCGAAGGCGGTGCCGGCGAGGATGCCGAGCTCCGGGGGGAACCCCATCTCCTTCATCGTGTGGGCGCAGACGTAGGAGGCGCCGCCGAAGAACATCGCATGGCCGAAGGACAGCAGCCCCGCATAGCCCGGCAGCAGGTTGAAGGCGCAGGCGAAGAGCGCGAAGCACATCACCTTCATCAGCAGCACCGGGTAGAAGCCGAAGGGCGCCGCGACCAGCGCCACGGCGACGACCGCGGCCACCGCCAGCTTCACGGGGGAGGACATTGCGGGGGTCAGGGTGGCGGCGGTCATTTCGCGGCTCCGAACAGGCCGGCGGGGCGCACCATCAGCACCAGCGCCATGATGACGAAGATCACGGTGTTCGAGGCCTCGGGGTAGAACACCTTGGTCAGCCCCTCGATCACCCCCAGCCCGAAGCCGGTGACGATCGCCCCCATGATCGAGCCCATGCCCCCGATCACCACCACCGCGAAGACCACGATGATCAGGTTCGAGCCCATGTTGGGGCTGACCTGATAGGCCGGGGCCGCCAGCACGCCGGCGAGCGCCGCCAGCCCCACGCCGAAGGCGTAGGTCAGGGTGATCATGCGCGGGACGTCGATGCCGAAGCTCTGCACGATCTCCGGGCGCTCGGTCGCCGCGCGCAGGTAGGCGCCCAGCTTGGTGCGCTCGATCACGAACCAGGTGGCGAGGCAGATCACCAGCGAGGCGACGATGATCCAGCCCCGATACCAGGGCAGATACATGAACCCCAGGTTCACGCCGCCGGGCAGCGGGTTGCCGTAGGGCATCCCCGCCGAGCCGAACTGCGAGCGCATCACGCCCTCGAAGATCAACGCCAGCCCGAAGGTCAGCAGCAGGCCGTAGAGGTGGTCGAGGTCGTGCAGCCGGCGCAGGAACACGCGCTCCACCACCAGGCCGGTGGCGGCCACCAGGATCGGCGCGATCACCAGCGCCCCCCAGTAGGGCACGCCCAGCCAGTTCAGCAGCATCCAGGCCACGAAGGCGCCCAGCATGTACTGCGCCCCGTGGGCGAAGTTGATGACGTTCAACAGGCCGAAGATCACCGCGAGCCCCAGCGAGAGCATCGCGTAGAACGACCCGTTGATCAGCCCCAGCATCAGCTGGCCGAACAGGGCCTGCGGCGGGATTCCGATCAGCTCCATCATGGCGCGTCCCTCCCCTTCAGACGCCCAGGAACGCCTCGAGGCGCTCCGTGTTCGCCGCGATCTCGTCGCTGGTCATGTGGTCCACCACCTGGCCGTGCTCGACGACGTAGTGGCGGTCGGCGACGGTGGAGGCGAAGCGGAAGTTCTGCTCCACCAGCAGCACCGTCAGCCCTCGGCGTTTCAGCTCCAGCAGCGCGTCGCGGATCTGCTGGACGATGACGGGGGCCAGCCCCTCGGTCGGCTCGTCCAGCAGCACCAGCTGCGCGCCGGTGCGCAGGATGCGCGCGATGGCGAGCATCTGCTGCTCGCCCCCCGAAAGCTTGGCGCCGGAGTTCCCCCAGCGCTCCTTCAGGCGGGGGAACAGCGTGTCGATCTCGGCCTCGGTCATGCCGCCTTCGCACAGGACCGGGGGCAGGTGCAGGTTCTCCTTGACCGTGAGGGCCGAGAAGATCCCCCGCTCCTCCGGGCAGAGCGCCACGCCGAGGCGGGCGATCTTGTGGGGGGCCATCGCGATGGTCTCGGTCCCGTCGAAGACGACCGAGCCCTTGCGCTGCCCCAGCAGGCCCATGATGGCCTTGAGCGTGGTGGTCTTGCCGGCGCCGTTGCGGCCGAGCAGGGTGACCAGCTCGCCGCGGCCGACCTCGAAGTTCATGCCGTGCAGGATGTGGCTTTCGCCATACCAGCCGTGCAGGTCGCTCACGTTCAGAAGCGTCTCAGGCATGGGCGTCGCTCCCCATGTAGGCCTCGACCACGGCGGGGTTCTTCGAGACCTCCGCATAGGGCCCCTCGGCCAGCACCTCGCCGCGGGCCAGCACCGTGATGCGGTCCGAGAGATCCGAGACGACCGAGAGGTTGTGCTCGACCATCAGCACGGTGCGCGCCTCGGCCGCCCGGCGGATCAGGTCGGCGGTGCGCGCGATGTCCTCGCGCCCCATGCCCGAGGTCGGCTCGTCCAGCAGCAGCAGTTTCGGATCCAGCGCCAGCGTCGTCGCCAGCTCCAGCGCGCGCTTGCGGCCGTAGGGAAGCTCGACGGTCAGCCGGCGCGCGTCCTCCTCCAGCCCCACGTCGCGCAGGAGCGCCATCGCCTGGTCGTCGAGGACCGAGAGCGCGGTCTCCGGCCGCCAGAAGCTGAAGCTGTCGCCTCGTGGACGCTGGAGGGCGATGCGCACGTTCTCCAGCACGCTCATGTGCCCGAAGGTCGCCGAGATCTGGAAGCTGCGCACCATCCCCTTGCGGGCCACGTCCGCGGCGCCGGCGCGGGTGATGTCCTCGCCGTCATAGGTGATGGTCCCCGCGGTCGGGTCGAGGAACTTGGTGATCAGGTTGAAGCAGGTGGTCTTGCCCGCCCCGTTCGGCCCGATCAGGGCGTGGATCGTGTTGCGCTCCACCGCCAGGTCCACGTCATTGACGGCCTTGAAGCCCTTGAAGGACTTGGTCAGCCCCTTGATGTCGAGGATCGCGTCCATTCTAGCCGGCCCTCCCCGGATGCCAGTGGAAGTCGCGCGCCTCGACGGCGGCGGCGCGCAGGCCGTTGGCGATCCAGGCGCGGGTCTCGGCGGGGTCGATCACCGCGTCGATCTCCAGGAAGCCGGCCATGGTGGTGGCCTTGCCGACCTCGTAGAGGTGGGCGAGCTTCTCCTGGTAGAAGGCCTCGCGCGCGTCCGCGTCCTCGATCGCCTCCATCTCCCGGCGGTAGCCGAGCCGCACGGCGCCCTCGAGGCCCATGCCCCCAAACTCGCCCGTCGGCCAGGCGACGGTGAAGACCGGCGCGTGGAAGCCGCCGGCGGCCATCGACTGGACGCCCAGCCCGTAGCCCTTGCGCAGGACCACGGTGAACAGCGGCACCGAGAGCTTCGAGGCGATGGTGAACAGCGCGGCCGAGGCCCGCATCTGCCCCGCCGCCTCCGCCTCCGGCCCCACCATGAAGCCGGGCGTGTCGCAGAGCGACAGCACCGGCAGGCCCCAGCGGTCGCAGAGCTTCAGGAACTCGCCGGATTTGCGCGCGCCTTCCGCGTCCACCGCCCCGCCCAGGTGGCGGGTGTCGTTGGCGACCAGGCCCATGGCCCGGCCCTCGATGCGGACCAGGGCGGTGACCATGCCCGGCGCGTGGTCGCGTTTCAGCTCGGTGACGCTGCCGGCGTCGGCCAGCGTCTCGATCACCTCGCGCACGTCGTAGGCGCGGCGGCGGTTCTCGGGGATCTTCCAGCGCAGCAGGCGCTGGTCGGCGGCCTCCCAGTGCGCCGCGGGGCCCTGGACGTAGGAGAGCAGGCGGCGGGTCATCTCGGTCGCCGCCTCCTCGTCCTCGACCACCAGGTCGACGGCGCCGATGGGGGCCAGGGTCGAGACGGGGCCGATCTCGTTCGGCGCGTAGACGCCCAGGCCCCCGCCCTCGACCATCGCCGGCCCGCCCATGCCGATGCAGGCGTTTTTCGTCGCCACGATCACGTCGCAGCAGCCCACCAGCGCGGCGTTGCCGGCGAAGCAGAAGCCGGAGACGACGGCGATCATCGGGACCTCGCCCGACAGGTCCGCGAAGCGGCGGAAGCTGGGCGTGTCGAGCCCGTGGACCATCAGCCCGTCGGTCTCGCCGGGCCGCCCGCCGCCGCCCTCGCCGTAGAGCACCAGCGGCAGCTTGAGGCGGTGGGCGAGCTCCAGCAGCCGGTCCTTCTTCTTGTGGTTCATCCACCCTTGCGTGCCCGCGAAGACCGTGAAGTCGTAGGCCATCGCCATCATCTGCGTGCGCTCGGGGCCGTAGAGGGCGGCGTTGACCGTGCCGATGCCAGCCACCAGCCCGTCGGCGGGGGCCATGTCGATCAGCTCCTCCATCGACCGGCGCTGGCGCTGGGCGGCCAGCGCCAGGGCGCCGTATTCGGTGAAGCTGCCCGGGTCGCAGAGCTGGGCGATGTTCTCGCGCGCCGTGCGCTGGTTGCGCGAGCGGCGGCGCTCGATGGCCTTGGGGCGGTTCTCGTCCAGCCCGCGGGCGTGACGGTCGATGACGGCGGCGAGGTCGGGGCGGATGGCGTCGAGGTCGATCTCCTCGGCCTCCACCACCGCGGCGCCGGCGGCGTCGGAGGGCTCGATCCACAGGATCGGATCGCCCTCGACCAGCGCCTCGCCGGGCTTGGCGGCGAGGCGGCGCACGATGCCGGCGGCGTCGGCTGTCACCACATGCTCCATCTTCATCGCTTCGAGGATGGCGACGGGCTGACCCTCGGCCACCGCGTCGCCCTCGGCGATCTCCAGCGACGCGAGCACGCCGGTGAGCGGGGCGGGGAGGGCCTGCGTGCCCTCCGGGCCCTCGGCGGCGGGCTTCGCGGCGTCGGGGGCGGCGGAGGCGGGCAGGGCGGGGGCGTCCTTCATCTGCGCGATGACGGCGCCGGCGATCTCCTTCACCCAGGCGGTATGGACGGCGTTGCGCGCGACCTCCGGCCGCGCGAGCAGGCCCGCCAGGAACGGCGCGTTGGTCTGCACGCCGGCGATGCGGAACTCGGAGAGCGCGCGCGCCGCACGGGCGATGGCGGCCGGAAAACCGGGGACGGCCGAGCGCACGATCAGCTTCGCCAGCAGGCTGTCGAAGCGCGGGTTGATCTTCATGCCCGCGAAGCCCTGGCCGTCGACGCGCACGCCGGGGCCGGTGGGGGGCTCGTAGAGCGCGAGCGTCCCGCCCTGCGGACGGCTGTCGCCGGTCGGCGTCATCGTCTCGGCGTTCACCCGAAGCTGCACGGCGTAGCCGGGGCGCAGGGCGGGGGGCTCGGTCAGGCCCAGCGAGGCGAGGGTTTCTCCGCCCAGAAGCAGGATCTGGGTGGCGACGAGGTCGAGGCCGGTCACCTCCTCGGTCACCGTATGCTCGACCTGGAGGCGGGGGTTGGCCTCCATGAAGTGGAACTTTTCCGATGCATCGAGGTCGACCAGGAACTCGAAGGTGCCGAGACCGCGGTAGCCCACGGCGCCCGCGATCCGCAGGGCGGCGGACAGGATCGCCTCGCGCAGACCCGGCGCCAGGTCGGGGGCGGGGGCGATCTCGACCAGCTTCTGGCCCTGGCGCTGCAGGGTGCAGTCCCGCTCCCAGGCGTGGACCACCGCCACGCCGTCGCCGATCACCTGCACCTCGATATGGCGGGCGTGTTTCACCAGTTTCTCGGCGTAGAGGGCGCCGTCGCCGAAGGCCCCGGCGGCCTCGGAGGCGCAGCGGGCGTAGGCGTCGGCGACCTGCTCGGGCGTCTCCACCGCGCGCATCCCGCGCCCGCCGCCGCCCGCGACGGCCTTGATCATGGTGGGACCGTGCTCGGCCACGAAGGCCCGCACCGCGTCCTCGGAGGCGCCGCCCGAAAGGCCGGGCAGCAGGGGCACGTCCAGCTCGGCCGCCAGCGCCCGGGCGGCGGACTTGTCGCCCAGCCGCGACAGGACCTCGGCCGACGGGCCGATGAACACGATCCCGGCCTCCGCGCACATCGCGGCGAACTCGGCGTTCTCCGACAGGAACCCGTAGCCGGGGTGGATCGCGTCGCAGCCGGCGGCCTTCGCGGCCGCGATCACCGCGGCCTTGTCGAGATAGGCGGCGGGGCCGGTCCCCTCCAGCGCGCGGCAGGCGTCGCCGGCGCGCGCGTGCAGGGCGTCGGCGTCGTCGGCGGAGGCGAGGGTCGTCGCCCGCAGCCCCAGGTCGGCGGCCGCCCGCGCGATGCGGATGGCGATCTCTCCACGGTTGGCGATCAGGATCGAGCGGATGGGCATGGCGTCTCGCATCGGCGGCTCGGCCCGACGGCGCAGGCGTGCCGGGCGGAAGCGTCGTGAAAAGGGGGGGACGAAGGCGGGGGCGCCCGGAAGCGCCCCCGGGAGACGGGCTTACTGCACCAGCGGGCAGCCGCCCTCTTCGAGGGTCTGGAAGGCCTCGCCGTCGGACAGGGTGCCGATCCGGGTCAGCATGTCCCAGTCGCCCGAGGAGTCGCCCGGCGCCTTCACCTGGTAGAGCGAGAAGTCCCGCATCACCCGGCCGTCCTCGCGGACCTTGGCGCCCTTGGTGTAGAAGTCCTCGACCGGCATCTCGCGCATCTTGGCGGCGACGGCCTCGGCGTCGGTGGTGCCCGCGGCCTCGACGGCCTTGAGGTAGTGCAGCACCGAGCCGTAGACGCCCGCCTGCATGCCGTTGGGCATCTCGCCGGTCTTGGCCTTGTAGCGCTCGGCCATCGCCCGGGTCTCGTCGTCCTGGTCCCAGTAGAAGGTCTCGGCGAGGTAGAGGCCCTGCGCCGCGTCCAGGCCCAGGGCCTTGATGTCGTTGACGAAGATGATGAAGCCGGCCATCGCCTGGCCCTGCTCGGTCACGCCGAACTCGGCGGCCTGCTTGATGAAGGTCACCAGGTCGCCGCCGGCCATGGCCAGGCCGATGGTCTTCGCGCCCGAGGCCTGCGCCTGCAGGATGAACGACGAGTAGTCGGCGGTCGACAGCGGCGCGTTCACCTGCCCCACGATCGAGCCGCCGGCGGCCTCGGTGAACTTGCGCGCGTCGTCGGCGAGCGCGTGGCCGAAGGTGTAGTCGGCGGCGACCAGATACATGCTGTCGGCGCCCGACTCGACGACCGACTGGGCGATGGTCTTCGACAGCGCATAGGTGTTGTAGACCCAGTGGAAGCCGGTCTTCGAGCAGGCCTCGCCGGTCAGCGCGTTGGTGCCGGCCGAGGTCGAGATGTTGACCTTGTCCTTCTCGGTCGAGATCCCGCGCACCGCGAGCGCGACCGAGCTGTTGCCCAGCCCCGTGATCATCTCGACCCCGTCGACGTCATACCACTTGCGCGCGATCGAGGCGCCGACGTCGGCCTTGTTCTGGTGGTCGGCCGAGACGACCTCGATCGGCCGGCCGAGCACCGTGCCGCCGAAGTCCTCGACCGCAAGCTCGGCGCCCGCGACCGAGCCCGCGCCGGTGATGTCGGCATAGACGCCCGACATGTCCTCGAGCACGCCGATGCGCAGCGGCTCCTGCGCCTGGGCGGCGTTGGCGAGCGCGAACGCGGCAAGCGCCGCGCCCATAAGGGTGCGTTTCATGGTCTCTCTCCTCCCATGTGGTTCGGGCCGGCCCTCTGGCGGGGCCTCGGGTTCAGCCCGCCGACGCCGCGGCGCCGGAGTGGACGGCGGTCTCCTCTCCGCCATGGACCCGGCGCAGCTCGCGCTTGAGGATCTTGCCGGATGCGTTCCGCGGCAGGTCCTCGACGAAGATGATGCGCTTGGGGATCTTGTAGTGGGCGAGGCTTTTCTTCGCGTGCGCGATCAGCTCGGCCTCGGAGGGGGAATGCCCCTCCTTCAGCACCACCATCGCCGCGATCGCCTCGAGCCATTTTTCGTCCGGCAGGCCGACCACGGCGACCTCGAACACCGCCTCGTGGGAGAACAGCACGTCCTCGACCTCGCGGCTGGCGACCAGCACGCCGCCGGTGTTGATCACGTCCTTCACCCGGTCGACGACATAGAGGAACCCCTCCTCGTCGAAGCGGCCCATGTCGCCGGTGTGGAACCAGCCGTTCTTGAACGCCTCGTCGGTGGCGTCCTCGCGGTTCCAGTATTCGGTGATCACGTGGGGGGTGCGGTGCACGATCTCGCCGGTCGCGCCGACGGGGACGTCGTTGTCGTCCTCGTCCACCACCCGGGTCTCGACGTTCAGCACCGGACGCCCGCAGGAGGTGAGCCGGCCGTCATGTTCTTCCGGTTTCAGCACGGTGGCGAGCGGCCCGGTCTCGGACTGGCCGTAGCAGTTGAAGACGCGCGCGCCGTTCAGGCGCTTGCGCAGCTCCACCAGGATCGGCTCGGGCATGATCGAGGCGCCGTAGTAGACCTTGTTGAGGCTCGACAGGTCGTGGCTGTCGAAGCCGGGGTGGCGCAGCAGGCCGACCCAGACCGTCGGCGGCGCGAAGAACGAGGTGATCTTGTTCTCCTCGATGCAGCGGAACACGTCCTCGGGCTTGGGCTGTTCGAGCAACGCGCAGGTCGAGCCGACGAGGATCTGCGGATTCGAAAAAGTGTGGATCTGGCCGGAGTGGTAGAGGGGCAGGGACCACAGGCAGCGGTCCGTCTCGACGTATTCCAGCGCGTGGATGCAGGAGTAGAACTCCGCCATCAGCGCGCGGTGCTTCATCAGCCCGCCCTTGGGCTTTCCGGTGGTGCCCGAGGTGTAGAGGATCTGGACGTAATCGTCCTCGGTCACGTCCCACTCGCGCTCGGGGTCCGTCGTCCCCTGCGCGGCGGCCAGCACGTCGATCTCGTCGCCGCCGTCGAAGGCCGAGAGGAACTCGAGCCCCTCGACCGGCCCCATGTCGTCGATCGAGCCCTTCAGGGCGCGGTCGTAGACCAGGGCGCGTGCGCCCGACTGCTCGACGATGTATTTCAGCTCCGGCCCGGTCAGGCCGTAGTTGGCCGGCACATGGATCAGGCCCGACTGGGCGCAGGCCAGCCACAGCAGGAAATAGGCGTCGGAGTTGCGCGCGAAGGCCGCGACCCGGTCGCCCTTCTTCAGGCCCGCGTCGCGCAGGTGGGTGGCGATGCGGAAGGCTGCCGTCTCCATCTCCTCGTAGGACCAGGTGCGGTCGCGGAAGATCAGGGCGTCCTTCCCGGGGTTGCGGGCCACGGCGCGGCGCAGGCCGTCGCCGATGCCGTTGCGGCCGGCGCGGGCGCGGAGATCGATCATCGGTGTCCTCCCAGGGATCCACCGTCTGCGGACGGTTGCGGCGCAAGCATGGCGCAACGCGGCGGGCGCGTCACGGCCGCCAGGCCGATCGAATGACGAGAAAGGGCGCCGCGCAGCGCGGCGGGGTCGACGGTCACGTCGCTTTTCCTCCCAGGGGCGCGGGGCCGTCGCGACCCTGCGGGCCTGCGCGTCCTCCGTCGTTCGTCTCCGCGATATAGTCGCGGTTAGGTTTTGCTAGGGCTGAGCATATTTCCCTGCCGCGAGACGTCAAGCGTCTCGTGGTCCCGCGGCGCCCCCGGCCGCGGCTCGCCGCCCCCGCGCGAGGCGATCTCGAACGGCACCCCCAGGGCCGAGAGCACCAGCGTCTCGAGCCGTGCGGCCACCGTCTCGGCGTTGTCCGGGCCGTCGGGATGGAACCAGTTGAACGGCCAGGTGATCATGCCGGTGACGGTCTGGTTGGCGATCGAGGCGTCCTCGAAGCGGAACACGCCCGTCCGCCGCCCCTCGTCCAGCAGCTGGTGCAGGGCGCGGGCGAAGCGCTGGCGGTCGGCGCGCAGGCGCTCGTAGATCTCGGGGGGGAGCTGCTTGCCCTCCACGAACAGGATCGAGAGGAACTCGCGCTCCTCGATCACCCGCAGGCACATGTCGTTCACGAATCGCCGGAAGCGGGTCAGCACGTCCTCGTCGGTGGGGGCGAGCGCCGCCTCGGCGAGGTCGGCCGACATCACCGAGGTCTGCGCGCAGATCGCCGTCAGCAGCTCCATCTTCGAGGCGAAGTGGTAGTAGATGAACGGCGGCGTCACGCCCAGTTCCGCGGCGATGTCGGAGATCTTGGTGCGCGTGTAGCCGTTGCGGAAGAACAGCGAGGCCGCGG
Source organism: uncultured Albimonas sp. (assembly GCA_964013055.1). Classification (GTDB taxonomy): domain Bacteria; phylum Pseudomonadota; class Alphaproteobacteria; order Rhodobacterales; family Rhodobacteraceae; genus Albimonas. The sequence goes on along the minus strand of CAXGVP010000055.1, from coordinate 239 downwards.
TCTTCAGCACCAGCTCCTTCTTGAACGCATAGGCGGCCGAGCGCGCCGGCGTGCGCCCCCCGCCGCGGCGCAGGCCGGGCGGGCGCGGGGGGCGGTCCGGCGCGTGCGCCTGGGGCGCCTCGTCCGCGGGATCGCGGGGGGGTCGGGGATCGTCGGTCATGGGCTCCGGTCGACGGGCCGCCCGCGTGCGTGGGCGCCCGCGCATGATCCCCGATCCTCCCGGCCGGCGCCAAGAGGCC
>CAXGVP010000054.1:0-11253 GCA_964013055.1 uncultured Albimonas sp. | reverse complement strand
CACTGCGCCCGGCGGTGGACGCTGCGCCCGGCGGTGGACGTTGCGCCCGGCGGTGGACGCTGCGCCCGGCGGTGGACGCGGCGCCCGACGGTTGACACTGCGCCCGACGGTTGACACTGCGACCGGCGGTGGACGCTGCGGCTGACGAGAGGCCGGCGGTCCCCGGTCAAGCCCGGGACGGGCGAGCGCCGCCGCGTCGCGCCGGACCTCGGCAGCGCGCCCTCGAGGCCCGGCGCAGGGCCGAGGAGGCTGCCGACGGCCGGACCTGTCGTCGGCATAGGGCCTCCGCGCCGTCCGGTCCGCCGGGGCGGCCGCGGCGGACCGAACGGTCAGCCGAAGAGGAAGTCGCCGCGGTCGAGGTCGTCGGCGTCGAACTTCAGGATCGTGACCTCGCCCTTTCCGTAGTCGACCACCGCATGCTTGCGATGCTGGTCGATGTCGAGGTCGCGGAAGGTCATCCCCTTGATGTCGATGACGAACTTGTCCTGGCGGTCGTCATAGCCCTTGACTGTGTCGCGGCCGTCGCCCTTGCCGAACTCGATCCGGTCGCGCCCGCCGCCGGCGATCAGCAGGTCGTTCCCGCCGCCGCCGTCGAGCCGGTCGTCGCCGCCGCCGCCCTCCAGCCGGTCGTTGCCCGAGCCGCCGAGGAGCCGGTCGTTCCCCGAGCCGCCCTTCAGCACGTCCTTGCCCGAGCCGCCGTCCAGACGGTCGTCGCCGCCGTTCCCGGCCAGCCGGTCGTTCCCCCCAAGTCCCGCCAGCTTGTTGTCGGTCCCGTCGCCGGCGAGCTTGTCGGCCTTCTTGCCGCCGCGCCCGTCGTCGTCGCGCACCAGGGTCTGGCCGCGAACCTCCTCGCCCAGCACGCCGCCGTTCGCAGAGGTCAGGCGGACCACCAGCTTCTCGTTCGCCTCGGCCAGCGTGTCGCCGGTCACGCCGATGGTCAGGGTCCGCTCGGCCTCGTCCGCGTCGAAATCCACCCGGCCGGTCAGCTTCTTGCCGTCGATGTCCGACTTCGCGACCTTGCCGGTCCCGGTCAGGATCTCGTAGCGGACCGAGGCGGCCTCGGCCGTGTCGCCGGTGCGGGTCACGGTGAAGGTCGCGTCGCGCACGCCGCGGTCGCCCTCGTTCAGCGCCGTCCTGTCCGCGGCCATCGCGAAGATCGAGCCCACGTCCCCGTCGTCGTTGAGAATCGTCGCGCTGCGCTGCGCCGCCAGGACCGAGACGCCGGGCGCGGCGGTGGCGATGCGCACGGTCAGGGTCTCGTCCAGCTCGGCGACCGTGTCGGAGGCGACCTCCACCTGGATGGTCTTCGAGGTCTCGCCGTCCGCGAACACCACCGAGCCATCGCCCGACAGCAGGTCCGCCGTGCCCGACACGGTGTAGGTCACCGTCAGCTCGCCCGTCGCGTCGCCGCCGCGGGTGACGGTGAAGTCGACGAGGATCGAGCCCTCGTCCCCCTCCGACGGGTCGTTGCCGGTGCGGGTCAGCAGCAGGGTCGTGCCCAGGCTCGGCGCATCGGTCGGCGCGGTGGCCGCGGTGGTGGGGGCGGCGGACAGGCCCGCCGAGGCGGAGACGAAGTTCAGGTCGCCGGTCAGCGCGAAGTCGAGGATCGCCGCGTTCAGCGCGGCGGGGTCGGTGATGCCCGCGGCCTGCGCCTGTTCGGTCGCCCAGGTCACCAGCTCCTCGGGCAGGTCGTCGATCGTCACCGCCACCCCGGGGAAGGCGCGGTCGGTGTAGTCTCGCGTGCCCTCGCCCTCGCCGTAGTCGAGCAGCGAGGTGCGGTTGGTCACCCGCCACTCGTCGGCGAAATCGCCGTAGAGCAGGTCGAAGTCCACCGGCAGCAGCAGCGCCACGCCGTCCACCTGCAGGTCGTTGGAGGCGTCGCCGTCGAGGTTGCCCAGCAGCCCCTCCACCGAACCCGCGGCGCGCGTGTCGTTGAGGAACACCTGCACGTTGAGGTTGGTCTCGAACAGGGAGACCTTGAGCTGCTCGCCCGAGCCGTAGACGATCGTGTAGACGCCGTCGTTGAGGTAGATCCGGCCGGGCCCGACCTCCAGCGAGCCGTCGCCCTCGCGCAGGCCCGAGGCGGCGCCGTCGATCCACAGCGGGTCGTCGCGCTCGAGGTCGAGGGTGACCCGCCTGTTGCCGAGCTTCGTGCCCAGCTGGGTGATCACCGAGACCGCGTCGGTCAGCGCCTCGGTCCGCACATGGACCTGCAGGTTGTCGTCCGTGCCCTGGACCAGGACGAACTCGCCGACCGCCTGGAAGTCGTAGCCCAGCCCGTCGAGCGTGGTCAGGTGCGGGTCGCCCCAGAACCGTGCGATCACCGGCGGCGGCGGCGGCGGCAGGCCGTCGTCGTTCAGCACCTCGACCGTGGCGCGGGCGCGGGCGATCGAGACGGGATCGTCGTTGGTCAGGTTGCGCGCCGCGACGAGGCGCATCTCCAGCACCTCGTCGAGCTCCACCGTCGTGTCGCCCAGCACGTCGACCGACACGGTGATCGAGGCGACGCCGGGATCGAAGGTGACCGTGCCGTTGCGGGGCAGGGCGCCGTCCACGTCGGCCGAGCCCAGCGCCCGCCCCGTGCCGGTGTCGCCGCGCATCAGCCAGTCGACCTCCAGCGTCTCGGACTGGTCGCCGAAGCGGGTGATGGTGAAGTCGAGCGTCTGCACGCCCGCGTCGCCCTCGACGATCGTGGCCGGGGCGGAGACGGAGACGGCGACCGGGATCTCGCCTCCCGAGACCTCCCACCACCAGACGCCGGGGACGCCGAGGTTGCCGGGCGTGCTCTCCAGCGCCAGCATGCCGGCCTGGTCGCCGGACTGGGGCAGCTCGAAGAAGGCGGCGTCGACGCCGGCGGTCCAGCCCGCGCGGGCGACCGTGCCGCCCAGCCCCCCCTCGCCGCCCGAGGCGTCGCCGGTGGTCCAGTTCACGTTCTCGTAGCGGAACATGATATTGAAGTCGCCAGCCGCGCGGCCGTCCTGGGCGGAGGCGTCCTCGAGGATGATCTGGAAGGCGGAGGTGCGGTCGACCCCCTCCGAGTAGTAGCCCACGTCGTCCCAGGTGATCGTCACCCGGTCGAGCGCCGCGTCGACGTCGTACCACACCAGGTTCGAGCCGGTGGAATTGCCCCCGGGGCTGGTCGCCGTGGGTCCCGAGCGGGTGTCGACGTCGGCGAACAGCGCGAACAGGCCGGCGGTCGAGCCGGCGGTGATCGCGAAGGGCGTGAAGGTGGCCAGCGGCTGGGCGAAGGTGATGTTGCCGTTGGTGTTCACGTACAGGCCCGTGAACTCGGCGCCGAAGAAGGACAGGCCATCCTCGAACACGGCCGTGAAGTCGATGAACTCCGAATAGCCGTCGTCGTTGCGCTCGACCGAGGCCTCGCCGAAGCCGGCGTCCCCCCCCAGTCCGTCGATGAGCGTGCCGCCCGGGTGCGCCGGGTCGTCGATCAGGGTCGAACCCGCCATGGCTCGTCTCCTCCCAAATGCGCTGCAGACGCGCCGTCGCGGTCCGCCGATCGCCCGGCTCCCGCAAGTCGCCGGCAGGCGTCGCGCAGCCAGGAGCCGCGCGGAACGCGCCATCCTTCCCCGCGCGGCCCCCGTTCCGGCCGGTCGCGCAAGCGGCCCGGCGGCGGGCGGGGTCGCCTTGGCCAGGTCCGAGTCGTCTTTTCCCCCAAGACGACGAACGAATTGCTAACGCTGCGTCCCCGTTTCATCAACGGTTGATTAAGAAACATGAATGCAACCGCCGTTTTGGTTGCGCTGCGGCGGGGCTGGTCACGATTTGTTAAGGATCGGGACGGATTCCTGTCACCGCCGACGCGACGGCGTTGCCGGCGCGACCCCGTCGCCGCTCCGCCGGGGGGCGCGCCCTTGAAGGCCCCCGGGCGAAGGCATAGGACAGAAGGACGAGTTTTCTGATCGCCCTCTCCGCGCCCGCCCGGGTCCGCGCGACGGCGCCCCGCCAGCACCCCTCGCCGCGCCCGTCCATGGGCCGCGCGCCCGCATGCGAAAGGCCGATCCATGAAGGACCCCGTCGAGCATTACATGAACACCCTGGTCCCGATGGTGGTCGAGCAGACCGCCCGGGGCGAGCGCGCCTACGACATCTTCTCGCGCCTGCTGAAGGAGCGGATCATCTTCGTCTCGGGCCCCGTGCACGACGGCATGTCGACGCTGATCGTGGCGCAGCTGCTGTTCCTCGAGGCCGAGAATCCCAAGAAGGAGATCTCGATGTACATCAACTCGCCGGGCGGGGTGGTGACGTCGGGGCTCTCGATCTACGACACCATGCAGTACATCCGCCCGAAGGTGTCGACGCTGTGCGTGGGGCAGGCGGCCTCGATGGGCTCGCTGCTGCTGACCGCGGGCGCCAAGGACATGCGCTTCTCGCTGCCCAACAGCCGGATCATGGTCCACCAGCCCTCGGGCGGCTACCAGGGCCAGGCCACCGACATCCTGATCCACGCGCGCGAGACCGAGGCGCTCAAGCGCCGCCTGAACGAGATCTACGTGCGCCACACCGGCCAGGACTACGCCACCGTCGAGGCGGCGCTGGAGCGCGACAACTTCATGAGCCCCGAGACCGCGAAGGAGTGGGGGCTGATCGACGAGATCGTGTCCTCGCGCGCGGAGCCCGAGGCGCCCTCGGCCTGATCGTGAGAGGCCCGGATCCGCGCGGGTCCGGGCCGCGTCCTGCCGTCGCCGACGATGACGTTTTCACGAATTCGTCGGCGGCATGCGTCGGAATTGCGGGGGCTTCGCCCTTGCCTCGGCCGCCGCGGCGTGCAGGAATGGGAGAAACGCCGGGATTCGCAGCCGAAGCTAGCGATCCCTTAAGGTTCGAGGACCTACGGTGACCCCGTGGCGCGAACCACGGGGCGGGAGAACTGGATGACCAAGCCGACCGGACAGGACTCGAAGAACACGCTCTACTGCTCTTTCTGCGGAAAGAGCCAGCATGAGGTGCGCAAGCTGATCGCGGGACCGACCGTGTTCATCTGCGACGAATGCGTGGAGCTGTGCATGGACATCATCCGGGAGGAGACCAAGACCTCCCTGGTGAAATCGTCCGACGGCGTGCCGACGCCGACCGAGATCTGCCAGGTGCTCGACGACTACGTGATCGGCCAGATGGTGGCCAAGCGCGTGTTGTCCGTCGCCGTGCACAACCACTACAAGCGCCTGAACCACGCCCAGAAGCAGCAGGACGTGGAGCTGGCGAAGTCGAACATCCTGCTGATCGGCCCGACCGGCTGCGGCAAGACGCTGCTCGCGCAGACGCTCGCCCGCATCCTCGACGTGCCGTTCACGATGGCCGACGCCACGACCCTGACCGAAGCCGGCTACGTCGGCGAGGACGTCGAGAACATCATCCTCAAGCTGCTGCAGAGCGCGGACTACAACGTCGAGCGGGCGCAGCGCGGGATCGTGTACATCGACGAGGTCGACAAGATCTCGCGCAAGTCGGACAACCCCTCGATCACCCGCGACGTCTCGGGCGAGGGCGTGCAGCAGGCGCTGCTGAAGATCATGGAGGGGACCGTCGCCTCCGTGCCGCCGCAGGGCGGGCGCAAGCATCCCCAGCAGGAGTTCCTGCAGGTGGACACGACCAACATCCTGTTCATCTGCGGCGGCGCCTTCGCGGGGCTCGACCGGATCATTTCGCAGCGGGGCAAGGGCTCGGCGATGGGCTTCGGGGCGGAGGTCCGCTCCGAGGACGACCGCCGCATCGGCGACGTGCTGATGGACCTCGAGCCCGAGGACCTGCTGAAGTTCGGCCTGATCCCCGAGTTCGTCGGCCGTCTGCCGGTGATCGCGACGCTCAAGGACCTCGACGAGCCCGCCCTGGTGCAGATCCTGGCCGAGCCGAAGAACGCCCTGGTCAAGCAGTACCAGCGCCTGTTCGAGATGGAGGACGTGAAGCTCACCTTCACCGACTCGGCGCTGTCCTCGGTGGCCCGCAAGGCGATCGAGCGCAAGACCGGCGCCCGCGGCCTCCGCTCGATCCTGGAGAACGTGCTGCTCGACACCATGTTCGACCTTCCCGGCTCCGAGGGCGTCGAGGAGGTGGTGGTCAACGACGAGGTCGTCGAGGGCCGCGCCAAGCCGCTGCTGATCTACGCCGAGAAGCAGGACAAGGACGCCAAGGCCTCCGCCTCCTGAGCCGCCGCAAAGACCGACGTTTCGACGGGAGCGCCCCACGGGCGCTCCCGTTTCGTTCCGGGGGTTGGGCCCGTGGCCCGATGGACAGGGCGCGCGTCTGCGGCCGACGCCCGGGCGACGAGCCCCGGGCCCCGACGCTCGTCCGCGGGTCCGGGGCTTCGGGCGCGTCCTCTCCGCGCCGGGGCGGCCGCCCGGCCCTGCGGCGCAGGCGGCGGGTCGCGAGAGTGCGGCTCCCACATCGCTTCGAGACTCTCGATGACCGTCATTCCCCTCGATGATCCGCTCTGGTCCCGCCTCTACGGTCCTTACGGCGTGCAGGACGTGCCGGGCGATCTGCACGCCCTTCGGGGCGGCTGGACGCCCGCGGTCGCCGAACGCCTGCTGTGGGAGCGGCTGCACCACCAGGGCGACCTCTATCCCGCGACCTGGGCCGCCCTGCCGTGGCTGTGGGAGATGCGCGAGGCAGGGGGCGAGGCGCTGGCGTTGTTCTTCGCGACCGTGCTGCAAGGCGCCCGCGCGCCGGAAGGCGCCGCGCCCGGGCTGCGAGGCCTCGCCCTCGACGTCGCCGCGCACCAGCGCCGCTGGCTGCCCGAGGAGGCCCGCCTGCGCCACGCGGACATGCCGCGCCTGGCCGCCCTCGGAGACGCGTTCGAGCGTCTCGGTCCTCACCTGGACCGGCGCTGCCTGGAAATGGCGGCGAGGACGGACGATGCGTATCTGCGCATCGCGCTGCTCGCCGGCTGCGCCGCCTGGCGGGGCTCTCCCACGCTGGCGGAGGCGCTGGAACTGCACGCCGACGGGCTCGCCCCCGAGGAGGTCGCCGAGGAGATCCCGGAGCCCGATGCCGCAGAGCGGAGCTTGGCCTTCGATCTCGCGCGGGACGTCGAAGCCTGGGCGCCCGACCTCGCCGGGTTTCTCCGGGCCCGGGCGGCCACGGATTCATAACGATCGCCGTGCAGGGTCCGCTCCCGCGACCTTCGACTCCTTGATTCCGCCCTCCCGTCGCTCCACTTTCAGGGATCGCCGCGCCGCGTCTCGCGGGCGGCGGCTCCCTCCCGGGATCCCCCCGTCGCCGCTGGCCGGGACCGGGCGATCCGCCGAAAAGGAAGAACCATGTCCGAGACCTCCACGAGCGCCCCGCCCACCGGCAAGGTCACCCTTCCGGTTCTGCCCCTGCGCGACATCGTGGTCTTCCCCCACATGATCGTCCCGCTCTTCGTCGGCCGCGACAAGTCCGTGCGCGCCCTCGAGGAGGTGATGCGGACCGACAAGTCGATCCTGCTCGCCTCCCAGACCGACCCCGGCGAGGACGATCCGGACGAGAACGACATCTATCGCGCCGGCGTGGTGGCCAATGTGCTGCAGCTGCTCAAGCTCCCCGACGGCACCGTGAAGGTGCTGGTCGAGGGCCAGAAGCGCGCGCGCATCACCGGCTTCTCGTCGACCGACCCCTATTTCGAGGCCTCCGCCGAGATCCTCGAGGAGGAGGTGGGCGACCCCGCCGCGGTCGAGGCGCTGACCCGCTCGCTGTCCGACGAGTTCGAGAAATACGTCAAGCTCAACAAGTCCGTGCCGGACGAGGCGCTCGGCTCCATCGCCGAGGTCGAGAATCCCTCGCGGCTTGCCGACACCATCGCCGGCCACCTCTCGGTCAAGCTCTCCGAGAAGCAGACCCTGCTGGAGACGCTGTCGGTCGAGCAGCGGCTGGAGAAGATCTATGGCCTGATCCAGGGCGAGATCTCGGTGCTCAAGGTCGAGAAGAAGATCAAGAGCCGGGTCAAGACCCAGATGGAGAAGACCCAGCGCGAGTATTACCTCAACGAGCAGATGAAGGCGATCCAGCGCGAGCTCGGCGAGGGCGAGGACGGCCGCGACGAGATCGGCGAATACGAGGACCGGATCGAGAAGACCAAGCTCTCGGCCGAGGCCAAGGACAAGGCGATGGCCGAGCTCAAGAAGCTCCGCCAGATGGCGCCGATGTCCGCGGAAAGCACCGTCGTGCGCAACTACCTCGACTGGATGCTGTCGATCCCGTGGGGCAAGCGCAGCCGCGTGAAGAAGGACCTGCACAACGCCCAGAAGATCCTGGACGACGACCACTACGGCCTCGAGAAGGTCAAGGAGCGGATCGTGGAGTTCCTGGCCGTGCAGCAGCGCAGCCAGAAGCTGAAGGGTCCGATCCTGTGCCTCGTCGGCCCTCCGGGCGTCGGCAAGACCTCGCTGGGCAAGTCGGTGGCCAAGGCCACGGGGCGCGAGTTCATCCGCATCTCGCTCGGCGGCGTCCGGGACGAGGCGGAGATCCGCGGCCACCGTCGGACCTACATCGGCTCGATGCCCGGCAAGATCATCCAGTCGATGAAAAAGGCCAAGTCGGTCAACCCGCTGATCCTGCTCGACGAGATCGACAAGATGGGCCAGGACTTCCGCGGCGACCCGGCCTCGGCCATGCTCGAGGTGCTGGACCCGGAGCAGAACGCCACCTTCATGGACCACTATCTTGAGGTCGAGTACGACCTCTCGAACGTGCTGTTCCTGACCACGGCGAACTCCTACAACATGCCGCGTCCGCTGCTGGACCGGATGGAGATCATCTCGATCAGCGGCTACACCGAGGACGAGAAGCTGGAGATCGCCAGGCGTCACCTGCTGCCCAAGCAGATGAAGGCCCACGGGCTGAAGCCGGCGGAATACCAGATCGACGACGACGCCCTGCTGGAGATCGTGCGCCGCTACACCCGCGAAGCCGGCGTGCGGAACCTGGAGCGCGAGCTCGCCAAGACCTGCCGCAAGGCGATCACCGAGATCGTGAAGGACGGCGCCAAGTCGGTGCATGTCACGCAGGCCAAGATCGCCGACCACCTGGGCGTGCCGCGCTTCAAGTTCGGCCTCGCCGAGGAAGAGGACCAGGTGGGCGTGGTCACCGGCCTCGCCTGGACCGAGGTCGGCGGCGACCTGCTGTCGATCGAGGCGCTGAAGCTGCCGGGCAAGGGGCGGATGAAGACCACCGGCAAGCTGGGCGACGTGATGAAGGAGTCGATCGAGGCGGCCGCCTCCTATGTCCGCTCCAAGTCGGTGGACCTCGGCGTGAAGCCGCCGGTGTTCGAGAAGGTGGACATCCACGTGCACGTGCCGGACGGGGCGACCCCGAAGGACGGGCCGTCGGCGGGGCTTGCGATGGTCACGGCCATCGTCTCGGTGCTGACCGGCATCCCGGTGCGCAAGGACATCGCCATGACCGGCGAGGTCTCCCTGCGCGGCAACGCCATGCCGATCGGCGGCCTGAAGGAGAAGCTGCTGGCGGCCCTGCGGGGCGGCATCAAGACGGTGCTGATCCCCAAGGAGAACGTGAAGGACCTGCCGGAAATCCCGGACAACGTGAAGACGGGGCTGGAGATCATCCCCGTGGACAACGTGACCGAGGTCCTGCGCCAGGCCCTGACCCGTCAGCCGGAGCCCACCGAGTGGACCGAGGCCGAGGCCGAGGCCGCCGCCCGCGCCTCCCAGCCCGCCGCCGAGGCGCGCCCGCACTGATCGCCGCGTGACGGCCTGAAGACCCCACGCCCCGCCTCCTGACCGGAGGCGGGGCGTTTCGCTTTCTCCGGGAGGATCCGAGGGCCCGCCCCGGCCGCTGCGCCGTCGGCGGGCGTCCCGCGCGAGCGTCGCGATGCAACCCTGCCGACGCGCCGGGGGGCGGGCGTCCCGCGCGAGCGGTCCGGGGTCGCCGGCTCGGGGGCGTCGAGCCCCCTCGCCGGCGGCTGCCGCGACGCCGGGGCTGCGGGCGGGGCGCTTGCCCGCGGGCGGATCCGGCCGCAGGGTGTGGGCCCGTCCCGGCCCCGGAGCCCGCCGCATGACCGACGCCCTGCCTCTCCCGATCCGCAAGCGCCTGCTGTGGCGCGAGACCGTCGTCGCCGACGCCCATGGCGAGCCCTGCGCGCCGATCACCCGGGTCGCCTCGCTCGCCATCGTGGCGAATCCCTTCGCCGGGCGGTTCGAGGCGGACCTTTCGGCGCTGTTCGAGCTCGCCCGCCGCCTCGGCCCGGAGATGTCGCAGGAGGCGGTGGCGGCGCTGGCCGGGCCGCCGGTCAGCTACGGCAAGGCGGCGCTGGTGGGCGTGGCGGGCGACATGGAGCATGGCGGCGCCCTGATTCACCCCCGGCTCGGCGCCGCGATGCGGGCGGCGGCGGGGGGCGGCGCGGCGCTGATCCCCTCGAACGCCAGGATCGGGGCGGCGGGGGCGGCGCTGGACATCCCGCTGGGCCACAAGGACGAGGCCTGGTCCTTCGCCCATTTCGACACCCTGACCGTCAGCGTCGCCGACGCGCCGCTTCCGGGCGAGATCCTGTTCGCCGTCGCCTTCGCCGACGGCGGCAGGCCGCACCCGCGCGTCGGGACCGGGCCGATGACCGACTGACCCCACGCCGGTGGCAGGCGGCGGCGAGCAGGCGCGACGCTCCGGGGCCACCGGCCCCCCACCCAGCCCCCTCACCCAGCCTCCCGCGGGGCGCAACGGCGCGGCGGCCGGGCCAGGCCGGCGCAGGACCGTGATCGCGGGCAGGGGGCCGCCAAGCGGATTGACGCCCCGCCCGGCATCGCCTATCCCCACCCGCGACCGGGCGGTTAGCTCAGCTGGCAGAGCGCCTCGTTTACGCCGAGGATGTCGGCGGTTCGATCCCGTCACCGCCCACCATCCGCCGATGCCCCCGCTGGGGCTCCGGTCAATCAAGGACACTCCACCTAGCGGCCGCCTTGTGGCGGGCCACGAAATGCTGTATTTCGTGACTCCCGTGCATGAGGGACGGGCGCAGGCCTGCGCCCCTCCGGCCGTCGCAGGATCGACCACGGGAACCCGCTTACATGGCGCGCTTCATCTTCATCACCGGCGGCGTCGTCTCGTCGCTGGGCAAGGGTCTGGCATCGGCGGCGCTGGGGTCGCTGCTGCAGGCCCGCGGCTACTCGGTGCGGCTGCGCAAGCTCGACCCCTATCTCAACGTCGATCCGGGCACGATGTCCCCGTTCGAGCACGGAGAGGTCTTCGTCACCGACGACGGGGCCGAGACCGACCTCGACCTGGGGCATTACGAGCGCTTCACCG
>CAXGVP010000053.1:0-11262 GCA_964013055.1 uncultured Albimonas sp. | reverse complement strand
GGTTGTGCAGGCGGATGAAGCCGTGCGTCAGGCCGGGCACGTCGCGCAGGGTCACCGACACGCCCGCGGCCTCCAGCGCCTGCGCATAGGCCAGGCCCTCGTCGCGCAGCACGTCGTATTCGGCCAGCGTCACCCCCGCCGGCGGCAGCCCCGCGAGGTCGCCCGCCCGCAGCGGCGAGATGTCGGGCGTGGCCCAGGCGTCGCGCGGGGCGTAGTGGTCGAAGAACCACTCCATGTCCTTGCGCCTGAGGGGCATCCCCTCGGAACGCTCGCGGTAGGAGGCGCGGTCGAAGTCGCAGTCGGTCACCGGGTAGATCAGCGCCTGGAAGACGATCTCGACCCGCCCACGCAGCCGCCGCGCGGCGATGGTGGCGAGGTTGCCGCCCGCGCTGTCGCCGGCTACCGCCAGCGGCACGGGGCGGGCGAAGGCGGTGCGGGCGAGCTCGGCTGCGTGCAGCACCGCGTCCTCGCTGTCCTCGAGCGGGGCGGGGAACGGGTGCTCTGGCGCGAGCCGGTAGTCGACCATCAGCACCGCGCAGCCGCTGTCCTTCGCCAGCTGCCGGCCCATCGTGTCGAAATCGTCGATGTCGCACAGCACCCAGCCGCCGCCGTGCAGGTAGACCAGAAGCCCCTTCGGGTCCGCCGAGGGGACCAGCAGGCGGCCCGGGATCTCTCCGCCGCGGGTGGGGATGGCGAGGTCGCGGACCTGCACCATCTCGGGGCCCTGGCCCACGCCCTCGCGGCCGGCGGCGACCTGGGCGCGGCTGGCCTCGGGCGACTGGTCGGAAAGGCCGGGCATCTGGGCAAGACGCTCGAGCATCGTTTCGATGAACGGGTGCAGGGGCATGGCGGTCGGTTCCTCCTATCGCGAGGGGCGGATCGCGCGGCGCCTTCGCCGGCGTCGTCCGCCTTCTGACGGGCCAGCCTCGCTGCGGTCGAAGGACGCGTCAAGAACGCTTGCCGGGCGGTCGGTCAACAGTTAGTAAGGCAACCAACGGATCGCAAAGCGCCTGCTCCTCCCTGTGCAGGCGCGACGCTCGGGCCGGGCGACGGTCGGGACCTCCCTCCCGCGTCGCACCACCGGCCCGACCGATCCGCCCATCGCCGGACGGGCCCTGGGCCCGGCCGGCGTTTTTCTTTGGGCGTGTCCGCAAGGCGCGGCGTTCCGCTTCGAGCCCGGAGCAGGCAGGCGCCCGGGATGCGACCTCAGGTGGTTCGGGCGGGAAGCAGCAGTTCGCCGCCGGTCGAGGGCCGCAAGGGGCCGTTTGGGACGGGTCGGCAGAGACGATCGACGCAAGGTCCGATGCGCCGGCGCTGCGTCGCTGGGAATTGCACGGCGGCGCCCCTTCCAGCCACAGCTACAGCTACGAATTCTTCCAGGGCGAAACTATCATTGATAAAAAATGATCGGAGCGGGCGAACGCCTCGTGTTCGCCCGCTTGCCGAGTTACTTGGCTTTCTTGGCGCCCAGCGAGAGGGGCTTCGCCACGCCGGAATTGGCCGTCGCAAGAACCTTGGGCTTCTCCTGCTTCGGCTTCTTCGCTTCCTTGTTTCCGCGCTTGTTGTTGCCTTTGGCCATCACGTCCTCAAAGGTTGCATAATTGCGCCGGCACGATGCCGGACCGCCAGTTCCTCAGGAAAATCAGGGTTGCCTGGTCAACTTCAGGGCGATGACTTCGGTGAGATGCGCAAAGTACCACTTGCAGGCGCCTTTCGCTCCAGAAAAATATGTCTCCGTACTTGGTCTTGCAAGGCATGGCCTGCGAACTTTGGCGGGCATGAGCCGCGGGCGACCCGCCCCCGGCATCCGCATCAAGGCCCCGGGCCTGCGCTGGCGCGAGGGCCGGCTGCGGGCGCGGCGCGGCGCGGGCGAGCATCCGACAGACGGAAACAGCGCCACCTGACGGAATGCTGAGGATCGCGGGATTCGCCTTTTCCCGGCTGCATTGCGCCCAGATTGCAGGCGCCGCCTGCCGGGATGCCGTTGCAACGGGCGGTTTGACATCCCTCCCCAGCCCTTCATGTTTACGCGCATTGCACATGCGCGGCGGTCTCGGGGCGGGACGTCTCCCGGGCCGGGCCCGTCGTGACTCGAGATCAGGACAGGAGCGCCGGCCCGAACCGACGCCCCGCCGTCAGGAGGACCCGCCGCATGAGCCGCCCCGCCCGTCCCTTCGCGCTGGCCACCGCGTTCGTCGCGCTGACCAGCCCCGCCTTCGCCGCGGATCTCTCGATCGTCTCCGGTCCGGTGGGCCGCGACAACGAGGTGCTGCGGATGAACCTCGACACGTTCGAGGAGATGACCGGCCACACGGTCGAGATCGTCGAGATGCCCTCCTCGACCACCGACCAGTTCGCGCAGTACCGGCTGTGGCTGTCGGCGGGCAATTCGGACATCGACGTCTACCGCACCGACGTGGTCTGGGCGCCGCAGCTGGCGAGCCATTTCGTCGATCTCTCGGCCGCCGCCGAGGGCGAGGTCGAGAAGCACTTCGACTCGATCATCCAGTCCCAGACCGTCGACGGGAAGCTGGTGGCGATGCCGATGTTCTCGGACGCGCCCGCCCTTTTCTACCGCACCGACCTGATGGAGAAATACGGGCTGGAGCCGCCCACTACCTGGGAGGAGATGGCCGAACAGGCGAAGACCATCCAGGACGGCGAGCGGGGCGAAGGCGCCTCGGACTTCCACGGCTTCGTCTTCCAGGGCGCGGCCTACGAGGGGCTGACCTGCGACGCGCTGGAGTGGGTGATGTCCTACGGCGGCGGCCAGATCGTGGAGCCCGACGGCACGATCTCGATCGACAACCCCGAGGCCGCGAAGGCGCTGGACATGGCCGCGAGCTGGATCGGCACGATCTCCCCCGAGGGCGTGCTCGCCTACAAGGAGGAGGAGAGCCGCGGCGTCTGGCAGACCGGCAACGCCGCCTTCATGCGCAACTGGCCCTACGCCTGGGCGCTGGGTCAGGGCGAGGATTCGGCGGTGAAGGACAAGTTCGCCATCGCCCCCCTGCCCTCGGGCGGCGCGGGCTCCGCCGCCACGCTGGGCGGCTGGAACCTCGCGGTGTCGAAATATTCCGACGAGCAGGAGGCGGCGATCGAGCTGGTGATGTTCCTCACCGGCGAGGAGGCGCAGAAGACCCGCGCCATCGAGATCACCCGCCTGCCCACCATCGAGGCGCTCTACGACGACCCCGAGATCGCCGAGGCCCAGCCCTCGATCCCGCAGTGGAAGGAGATCTTCCTCAACACCGTGCCGCGGCCCTCGGCCCCCACGCAGGGCGCCTACAACGAGGTCTCGAACGAGTTCTGGGACGCGGTTCACGCCACCCTCTCGGGCGAGCGGCCGGGCGCTGCCAGCCTGAAGCGCCTGTCGGCGCGGCTGGAGCGGATCAAGGGGTCGGGCTGGTAAGACCGGCGTGACCGACCGCACCTCCGACGGGGGCGGCGCGCCCGCCCCCCGCAGCATCCCCGGCCGCTCGCGCCTGCGGGCGCAGCGGCTGCGCTCGGCGGCCCTGTTCCTGGCGCCGATGCTGGCGGTGCTGGCCTTCGTCGCCGGCTGGCCGCTGTTCCGCACCATCTGGTTCAGCCTGACCGACGCCTCGCTCGACGACCTGGGGGGCGCGCAGTGGTATGCGCTGAACAACTACCTCGAGTGGTTCGACTATGGCGACGGGGACGGCGAGTGGTTCGGCCTGCTCGTCTCCGAGGACTGGTGGAACGCGGTGTGGAACACGGTCCGCTTCGCGCTGGTCACCGTCAGCGTCGAGACCGTGCTGGGCATGGCCATCGCCCTGATCCTGAACCAGGAGTTCCGGGGCCGCGGCTGGGTGCGCGCCGCCGTGCTGATCCCCTGGGCGATCCCCACCATCGTCTCGGCGCGGATGTGGGCCTGGATGCTCAACGACCAGTTCGGGGTGATCAACGACCTGGGCATGACGCTGGGGCTGATCGACCGGCCGGTGGCCTGGATCGCCTCGGGCGACACGGCGATGATCGCGGTGATGCTGGTCGACATCTGGAAGACCACGCCGTTCATGGCGCTGCTGATCCTCGCCGGGCTCCAGATGATCCCGCGAGATATTTATGAAGCCGCCAGGATCGACGGCGTGAACCCCGTAAAAGTGTTCTGGAAGGTCACCCTGCCGCTGGTGGCGCCGGCGCTGATCGTGGCGACGATCTTCCGCGGGCTGGATGCGCTGCGGGTCTTCGACATCGTCTACGTGCTGACGCCCAACAACGACGAAACCACCACGATGTCGGTGCTCGCCTACCAGAACCTGTTTCAGTTCGACAAGTTCGCCTATGGCTCGGCCGCCTCGACCCTGCTGTTCCTGACCATCGCGCTGATCACCATCGGCTACATCAGGCTCGCGCGGCTGGACCTGGAGGGGAGCGGGAAATGAGCGACCGTCCCCGTCCCAACCTCGCGATGCGCCGCGCGATGAAGGCCCTGAAGGCCGTGGGCTTCTGGGCACTCGTCGCCTTCGTGGTGCTGTTCTCGGTGTTTCCGTTCTACTACGCGATCCTGACCAGCCTCGAGAGCGGCTCGGCGCTGTTCGAGGTGAACTACCTGCCGTCGACCCTGGACGTCTCCAACTACGTCTCGGTGCTGACCAAGGGGCCGTTTCCGCTGAATTTCCTGAACTCTGTGCTGGTGGCGGTGGCGGTGGTGGCGATCTCGCTGTTTCTCGCCGTCACCGCGGCCTTCGCGCTCAGCCGGGTGCGGTTCCGGGGGCGGGGGCTGCTGTTGCTCACCATCCTCTCGGTCTCGATGTTCCCTCAGATCGCGGTGCTGGCGGGGCTGTTCGAGATGGTGCGGGCGTTCGGGCTGTATAACTCGCTGGGCTCGCTGATCCTGAGCTACATGATCTTCACCCTGCCCTTCACGGTCTGGGTGCTGACCACCTTCATGCGCGACATGCCCGCCGAGCTGGAGGAGGCCGCCGTCGTCGACGGCGCCACCCCCTTCCAGATCGTCTTCAAGGTGTTCCTGCCCCTGCTCTGGCCCGCCATGGTCACCACGGGCCTGCTCGCCTTCATCCAGGCGTGGAACGAGTTCCTCTTCGCCCTGACCTTCGTCGCCTCGAACGAGACGCGCACCGTGCCGGTGGCGATCGCGATGCTCTCGGGCTCCTCGGGCCAGGAGGTCCCGTGGGGGGAGATCATGGCGGCCTCCGTCATCGTCACCGCGCCGCTGGTGATCATGGTGCTGGTCTTCCAGCGCAAGATCGTCGCCGGCCTGACCGCGGGAGGGGTGAAGGGATGAGCGACCACCCGTGGTGGCGGGGCGCCGTGATCTACGAGATCTACGTCCGCTCCTTCCAGGACGCCGACGGCAACGGGATCGGCGACCTTTCGGGCGTGCGCGCCCGCCTGCCTCATGTCGCCGAACTGGGCGCCGACGCGATCTGGCTGACGCCCTTCTACCGCTCCCCGATGAAGGACTTCGGCTACGACGTCTCGGGCTTCACCGAGGTCGACCCGATGTTCGGAACCGACGCCGATTTCGACGCCCTGGTCGAGGAGGCCCACGCGCTCGGCCTGAAGGTCATCATCGACCTGGTGCTGTCGCACACCTCCGACCAGCACCCCTGGTTCGTCGAGAGCCGCTCGGGCCGCGAGGGGCCGCGGGCGGACTGGTATGTCTGGGCCGACGCAAAGCCCGACGGCACCGCGCCGAACAACTGGCTGTCGATCTTCGGGGGCCCGGCGTGGGAGTGGGACACCACCCGCCAGCAATACTACATGCACAACTTCCTCGCCGCGCAGCCAGACCTGAATTTCCACAACGAGGAGGTGCAGGAGGCGGTGCTGGGCGTCGCCCGGCACTGGCTGGAGCGCGGCGTGGACGGTTTTCGACTGGACACCGTGAACTTCTACTTCCACGACCCCGCGCTGACCGACAACCCGGTGCTGGACCCGAAGCTGCGCAACGCCAACACCGCGCCCTCCGAAAACCCCTACAACTGGCAGGACCACCTGCACGACAAGACCCGGCCGGAGAACCTGGCCTTCCTCAAGCGCCTGCGCGCCCTGCTCGACGAGTTCGGGGGCGAGGGACGGATGCGGGCGACGCTCGGCGAGGTCGGCGAGAGCCAGCGCGGCAAGCAGGTCATGGCCGACTACACCGCCGGCGGCGACAAGCTGCACATGTGCTACGACTTCGACTTCCTCGCCCCCGATCTGCCCGACGCGTCCCGGGTGAAGGAGGTGATCGCGGGCGTGCAGGCCGCCGCCAAGGCCGAGCCCGACGGCGGCTCGTGGCCCTGCTGGGCCTTCTCCAACCACGACACGGTGCGCCACCCCTCCCGCTGGAAGCTGGACGAGCCGGAGCAGGTCCGCCTGATGGCCGCCCTGCTGCTGTCGCTGCGCGGCTCCGTCTGCCTCTACCAGGGCGAGGAGCTGGGGCTGGGCGAGGCCCACCTCGCCTACGAGGACATCCGCGACCCCTACGGCCTGCGCCTCTGGCCCCAGTTCAAGGGCCGCGACGGCTGCCGCACCCCGATCCCGTGGGAGCACGACGCCCCTAACGCCGGGTTCTCCACCGAAAAACCCTGGCTGCCGCTGGCGCCCGAGCATGTGGCCCGTGCCGTCGACGTGCAGGAGGCCGACCCCGCCTCCCCCCTCCACGCCTACCGCCGGCTGCTGGCCTTCCGGCGCGCGCACCCCGCGCTCGCCCGCGGCCGGCTGGAGCTGGAGGAGGCGCCCGACCCCGTCGTCGCCTTCACCCGCTCGGAGGGGAATTCGCGCATCCTCTGCGCCTTCAACCTCTCTCCCGAAACCCGCGCCCTGCGCGCCCCCTGGGAGGCGCATGGGCTGAACGGGCACGGTTTTTCCGGCCGGCTGATCGACGGCTCCCTGCGGCTGGGGCCCTGGGACGCGTATTTCGGGGCCGAGGCGCCGGAGGCCGCCGCCGCATGACGAAAGGAACCCCATGGCTCGCCTGACGCTGGAGAAACTGGGCAAGCGCTACGGCCGCGTGCAGGCGCTGTGCGACATCGACCTGACCATCGAGACGGGCGAGTTCGTGGTCTTCGTCGGCCCCTCGGGCTGCGGAAAATCCACCCTGCTGCGCTGCATCGCGGGGCTGGAGGAGATCTCGGACGGGGAGCTCGCCTTCGACGGCGAGCGGGTGAACGAGCTGACCCCGGCCGAACGCGGCATCGCCATGGTCTTCCAGTCCTACGCGCTCTACCCCCACATGACGGTCTACGAGAACATGGCCTTCGGCCTGCGCTTGTCGAAAGCCGGCAAGGGCGCGGTCGAGGAGCGGGTGCGCGAGGCCGCGAGGATGCTGCAGCTCGAACCGCTGCTGGACCGCCTGCCCCGCCAGCTCTCCGGCGGCCAGCGCCAGCGCGTCGCCATCGGGCGGGCGATCGTGCGCGACCCGCGTGTGTTCCTCTTCGACGAGCCGCTCTCGAACCTCGACGCCGCCCTGCGCGTGCAGACCCGGATCGAGATCGCGGGCCTGCATGAGCGGATGGCCGACACCACGATGATCTACGTCACTCACGACCAGGTCGAGGCGATGACGCTCGCCGACCGCATCGTGGTGCTGCGCGACGGGCGGGTGGAGCAGGTGGGCGCCCCGATGGAATTGTATCACCACCCCGCCAACACCTTCGTCGCCCGCTTCATCGGCTCGCCCTCGATGAACCTGCTGGCGGCCGAGGCCACCGACGCCGGCGTCCAGGCGAGGGGCTTCGCGCCGGCGCCCCTGACGGCGCCCGCGGGCGCGCGGAGCCTGTCCCTGGGCGTGCGCCCCGAGGACCTGCGCCTCGCCGAGGCGAGCGAGACCGCCTTCTACGAGGGCCAGGCGACGCTGGTCGAAAAACTGGGCGAGAGCCAGCTCGTTTATTTCGACATGGGCGCCGAGGCCGAGCCGCTGGTCGCCCGCCTCCCCGGCGCGATCGAGGCGAAGAAGGGCGACCGGATGCGGCTCGCGACCGATCCGGCCGCGCTGCGCCTCTTCGACGACGCCGGCCAGGCGGTGCGGCCCGCGTAGGGCGCATTTCAATGCGCCACCCGCCGCCGGCCGACGCGCCGTCTCCGGCTGCCAAGGCGCATTGAAATGGCGATTATATACCTTGCAAACACGGCCGAAGATTCCTATCTAATATCCAGACGATAGGAGAACGACCATGTCCAACCTGAGCGCCCCCTACCTGCACGACGAGGAAGCCGCGTACGCTTTCCTTGAGGGGGTGCTGTGGCCGGAGGGCCCGACCTGCCCGCACTGCGGCGGCGTGGACCGCATCACCAAGGTCAAGGCGAACCCGGAGAAGCGCATCCGCCTTGGCCTGCACCGCTGCGGCGACTGCAAGAAGCAGTTCACTGTCAAGGTCGGCACCGTCTTTGAGGCGTCCAAGGTCAAACTGCACCTGTGGCTCCAGGCTGTCGTCCTGATGACGTCCAGCAAGAAGGGCATCAGCGCCCACCAGCTTCACCGCGTGCTGGGCGTCACCTACAAGACGGCTTGGTTCATGGAGCACCGCATCCGCGAGGCTATGCGCTCCGGCGACCTCGCCCCGTTCGGCGGAAACGGCGGCGCGGTTGAGGCCGACGAGACCTTTATTGGCCGCGAGCCCGGCACCAAGGTTGGCCGCGCCTTCCATCACAAGATGAAGGTCCTCAGCCTAGTGGACCGTGAGACGGGCCGCGCCCGCTCCATCGTCGTGGACGACCTTAAGCGCGACACCATCGAGAAGTTCGTCGGCGAGAACGTCGCCCGCGAGGCGCGCCTGATGACGGACGAAGCTTGGTTCTACGGCCGCATCGGCAAGGAGTTCGCCGACCACCAGTCCGTCGCCCATCAGAAGAAGGAATACGTCCGTGGCGAGGCCCACACCAACACCATCGAGGGCTATTTCAGCATCTTCAAGCGCGGCATGAAGGGCGTGTACCAGCACTGCGGCAAGCGCCACCTGCATCGCTACGTCGCCGAGTTCGAGTTCCGTTACAACAATCGTAGTGCGCTTGGTGTAGACGATTCTCAGCGCGCCAAAACCGTGCTATCCTCTGCCGCCGGCAAGCGGCTCAAGTATAAATTGTCTGATTAGAGATGGCCCCTCCGCGCGGAAAAGATCTGATGATGACGATTTACGGCCTCGAATCTCAAGGCGAGGAGGTCGACGCTGCCGTATTTTCAGAGAAGCTCAAGAAGGTCATTTCAGCCCTGAAGAAGCTTGATAGCTTCTACAATACCAGAGGGCAGCACAAGTTCATGATCGCCGATCTTGAGTTCTCAAGCGCGTCAGTTTGGCTGCGCGAGAAGGCTATGAAGCCGAAGGTTGTGCGTCAATCACCTGCCGTGAAGTTCGCTCAGATTGGGTATGCGGCCAGTTCTGGAGGTGCTTATCTAGTCGAAAACGCGGCAGACGAATTTGCTCTGGACGCATATGTGTCTCTGTCAAAAGGATCTGGAAAATCATTTTCCTATGGGATTATCGAGGCTCCGGATGTGGCGACGGTACGACTTGATAGGCTGCTTGAGAAACGCGTGCGAGGCATCATAGACGATGCTTCATCGGCCGCTGAGAAGGCGCCGCCGCGGTACTTTAAGGGCACCGCCATTGAGACATACGACGGTACAATGAAACTCGTAGACCTTCGCGGACTATTTCCGGAGGCAAAACTCATACTCTCCGCAGGCGGGAAGGAGATTAGTTGCATTGTCCCGGCAAAAGATGTCGATATGCTGCGCAATTCACTTGGCAGGCGCGCGCTTGTCACCGGAAGGGCTCAGCATGATGGAAGAAGCATGCTTCCAGAGCGGATTGATGTAACTCATATTAGAACCGTCGCAGCTTCCGGAAACGTAATTTCATTGCAGGGTGCTTTTGTTGGCGCAAAGGCCGACCCCATGAGGGAGATCGGCTAATGCCAGCAGATGCCTTCCTTTGGGACACTTGCGTAATTTATCGCTGGTTTCAGCCGAATGCGACAGACTATGTCGAGCACATTAAGAAACACCTTGAAGATTGCACGGCAAGGCGCAGCGAGATTTATATTTCAACTATAACCCTGGCGGAGGTAAGGCCAAGCATCATTGGCAAGAGAGACCTGTCGCCAAGACAGGTTATTGAGATGATGAGCGGCTCCTTCATATTTATCGATACGTCTCCAGATATTATGTCGCTGGCAGGCCACCTCCGGGACCAGACATACCAAGATACTCGAATGCCTCAAAATCGCGCATCGACTAGGCCGCTTAGCTTGGGTGATTCAATCCACTTGGCGACAGCCGTTGCGTTGCGCGAAGAATTTGGTGTGCAGAATTTGACGTTTCACACCTTTGATCAGGGAAAACGAAAAGATACAGAAGACGGTGGGAAGACTGTTCCTATGATTGGCTTCCACAATTGGTGTCGAGATTGCCGTGATGACGAAGAAGTGCAGAAAGTTCTTTCGGTCCCCAAAAAGCTTCCAGCGCATCCGCTGTGCCCGCTGCCTGCAGTAGCCCAGGCAAGCGTCGAGACAGCGCCGAAAGCGAAACGCAAGGAAGATCCTGATGCTGCTATCAGGACCGAAAACAGGGGTGGTGATCACGATGGCGAGGAATGACAGCCAAAAGTCTCGCTTCGAGCAAGCCGCCCGCGAACTCGGCGTGGACCTGGACGAGGACAAGCTGAAAGAGGCGCTGCGCCGGATGCGCGACGCGCCGCCAGTGGCTGGCGACAAGGACGAGAAGAAAGAGAAGCCCGGCCGTTGAGCCGGGCTTTCGTCATCTGCGGCACGTCTCAGGCGAGGGCGTGTTTGCGTTGTATATAATCGCCATTGAAATGCGCCCTACGGGAGTTTCGCCAGCCAGCGCACGATCCGCTTCGGCCAGGGGCTGTCGAAGAGCCGGGGGGTGAAATAGGCGCCGGCGGCGCGTTTCGAGATCTCGCCGCGGGTCGGATAGGGGGCGATCATCGAGGTGATCGCCGTCAGCTTCAGACCCGCCGACATCGCCAGCACCCAGGGCTGGATCAGATCCCCCGCGCCCGGCCCGACCAGGGTCACGCCGACAGGGCGGCCCTTCACGGCCATCAGCTTGAGGAAACCCGCCGTCGCGCCCTCGGTCACCGCACGGTCGTTGCCCGAGAACGCCTCGCGGATCACCTCCAGCCGGTCGCCATGGGCCTTGCGGGCCTCGGTCTCGGTCAGGCCGACCTGGGCGAGCTCGGGGCTCGCGTAGGTCACCCGCGGGATGGGCGTGCGGTCGGTTCGGATCGGCAGCCGGAACAGGGCCGAGCGCACCCCCAGCCCGCCATGCCA
>CAXGVP010000052.1:0-11317 GCA_964013055.1 uncultured Albimonas sp. | reverse complement strand
CGCAGGGCGGGGCGGTCGCGGCCGCGCAGCGGACGCGCCGGGGCGCCCGCGTCCCCCGCCCGCCGGCATGCGAAAGGGCCGCCCCCTCGCGGAGGCGGCCCCCTCAGGCCGTCAGGCGTCGCGTGGACGCCCGGGGTCGGTCGATCAGGCCGCGCGGGCCAGGTTGCGCAGCACGTAGTGCAGCACGCCGCCGTTCTCGACGTATTCGATCTCGACCTCGGTATCGATCCGGCACAGCAGCTCGAGATCCAGGGTCGAGCCGTCCGCCTTCGTCACCTTGGCGGTCACCGTCTGGCGCGGCTTCACCGCGGTCAGGCCGGGGATCGAGACGGTCTCCTCGCCGGTCAGGCCGAGGCTCTCGCGGGTCTGGCCGCCGGTGAACTCGAACGGGATCACGCCCATGCCGACCAGGTTCGAGCGGTGGATGCGCTCGAAGCTCTCGGCGATGACCGCCTTCACGCCCAGCAGGGCCGTGCCCTTCGCCGCCCAGTCGCGCGACGAGCCGGTGCCGTACTCCTTGCCCGCGATGACCACGAGCGGCACGCCCTTCTCTTCCCACGCCATCGCGGCGTCGTAGATCGAGGTGGTCTCGCCGTCGGGGCCCTTGGTGTAGCCGCCCTCGACGCCCGGAACCATCTGGTTGCGGATGCGGATGTTGGCGAAGGTGCCGCGCATCATCACTTCGTGGTTCCCGCGGCGCGAGCCGTAGGAGTTGAAGTCACGCACCGGAACCTGATGGTCCAGCAGGTACTTGCCCGCCGGGTGGTCCGACTTGAACGAGCCCGCCGGCGAGATGTGGTCGGTGGTCACCGAGTCGCCGAGCACCGCGAGGATCTTCGCCCCCTCGATGTCCTCGATCTTGCCGGGCTCCATCCCCATCCCCTTGAAGTAGGGCGGGTTCTGCACGTAGGTCGAGGCGGACGGCCAGGTGTAGGTCTCGCCCTCCGCGGTCTCGATCTCCTGCCACTTGTCGTCGCCCTTGAAGACGTCGGCATACTTGGACTGGAAAGCCGAGCGGGTGACGGTCTTCTCCACCAGGTCGGCGATCTCCTTGGCGGTCGGCCAGATGTCCTTGAGGAACACCTCCTTGCCGTCCTTGGAGGTCCCGATCGGGTCCTTGGTGATGTCGATGTTCATGTCGCCGGCGATGGCGTAGGCCACGACCAGCGGCGGCGAGGCCAGGTAGTTCGCCCGCACGTCGGGGTTCACGCGGCCCTCGAAGTTGCGGTTGCCCGACAGCACCGAGGCGACCACCAGGTCGGCGTCGTTCACCGCCTTGGAGATCTTCTCCGGCAGCGGGCCCGAGTTGCCGATGCAGGTGGTGCAGCCGTAGCCGACCAGGTTGAAGCCCAGCGCGTCCAGGTCGTCCTGCACGCCCGCGGCCTCGAGATACTCGGTCACCACCTGGGAGCCCGGCGCCAGCGAGGTCTTCACCCAGGGCTTGCGGGTCAGGCCGAGCGCGTTGGCCTTCTGCGCCACCAGCCCGGCCCCGATCATCACGTAGGGGTTCGAGGTGTTGGTGCACGACGTGATCGCCGCGATCACCACCGAGCCGTCGTGGATCGCGTAGTCCTCGCCCTCGACCTGGGCCCAGTTGTCGGCCCCGCCGGGGTGGCCGGGCACGTGCGAGGGCTTGGGCGCGCCGCCCTCGGCGGCCCATTTCTCGGTCTCCTCCTTCGGCGCCTTGGACGCGCGGTACTCCTTGGAGACCTTGTCGAACTCCGGCGCGGCCTGGCTCAGCGGCACCCGGTCCTGGGGACGCTTCGGCCCGGCGAGCGAGGGCTCGACCGTCGACAGGTCCAGCTCGAGGGTCGAGGTGTAGACCGGGTCGTAGCTCTCGTCGCGCCAGAAGCCGTTGGCCTTGGCGTACTGCTCGACCAGCTTGATGCGGGTCTCGTCGCGGCCCGAGACCTGCAGGTAGCGCAGGGTCTCGTCGTCGATCGGGAAGAAGCCGCAGGTGGCGCCGTACTCGGGCGCCATGTTGGCGATGGTGGCGCGGTCGGCGAGGGGCAGGTGCTCGAGGCCCGAGCCGTAGAACTCGACGAACTTGTTCACCACCCCGTGCTTGCGCAGCATCTGGGTGACGGTCAGCACCAGGTCGGTGGCGGTGACGCCTTCCTTGATCGAGCCGGTCAGCTTGAAGCCCACCACCTCGGGGATCAGCATCGACACCGGCTGGCCCAGCATCGCGGCCTCGGCCTCGATGCCGCCCACGCCCCAGCCGAGCACGGCGAGGCCGTTGACCATGGTGGTGTGGCTGTCGGTGCCGACCAGCGTGTCGGGATAGGCGACGTCCTTGCCGGCCTGGTCCTTGTCGGTCCAGACGGTCTGCGCCAGGTACTCGAGGTTCACCTGGTGGCAGATGCCGGTCCCCGGCGGCACCACGCGGAAGTTGTCGAACGCGCCCTGGCCCCATTTGAGGAACTCGTAGCGCTCGCCGTTGCGCTCGTACTCGCGGTCGACGTTGAGCTGGAAGGCGCGGGGGGTGCCGAACTCGTCGACCATCACCGAGTGGTCGATGACGAGATCCACCGGGTTCAGCGGGTTGATCGCGTCGGCCTTGCCGCCGAGAGCCACGACGGCGTCGCGCATCGCGGCGAGGTCCACCACGGCGGGCACGCCGGTGAAGTCCTGCATCAGCACGCGGGCGGGACGGTAGGCGATCTCGCGCGGGTTCTTGCCGCCGTTCGAAGCCCACTCGGCGAAGGCCTTGATGTCGTCGACCGAGACCGTCTTGCCGTCCTCGAAGCGCAGCATGTTCTCGAGCACCACCTTCAGCGCGGCGGGCAGCTTCGAGAAGTCGCCGAGGCCCGCCTCGGTGGCGGCGGGAATCGAGTAATAGGCGATGGTCTGGCCGTCGACCTCGAGTTCGCGGCGGGCGCCCGCGGTGTCCTGTCCGACGATGATCGGCACGTTCGTCTCCTTTGACGCGGGCTGCGCACGGAGACGTCTCCCTCGGCGGGCGGCTGGCCCGTCGGGGACTCGGTCGCGCGCAGCCGGGGCCTGGCAATCCGGCTTGGTAAAGGAAGCCATACGCGCATTCGCACCGCAATGCAACGTCTGTATGCAATTGTATGCTGTTTGCGCCGGGCGGCCGGCGTCCCGCCCGGGACGGGGGCGGCCCGTCGCGTCCGCTGCGCGGCCGCATCCGCCCCGCCCTCCGTCCCCGTCAAGGCGGGCCCGGCTTCAACGGGGGCGCAGGGCGGGCCAGCCGCGGCCGCGCAGCGGACGCGCTGGGGCGCCCGCGCCCCTGCATCAGCACATCCGGGCGCCCGGCGGCACGTCCTTGTCCGGCGCGATCAGCACCACGCCGGTCTCGTCGTAGGCGCCCAGCACCAGCACCTCCGACCGAACCGGCCCGATCTGGCGGGCGGGAAAATTGACCACCCCCATCACCATCCGCCCCACCAGCGCCTCTGGCGTGTAGTGCACGGTCAGCTGCGCCGAGCTCTTCCGCTCCCCGATCTCGGGACCGAAGTCGACCCACAGCTTGATCGCCGGCTTGCGCGCCTCCGGGAACGGCTCGGCGCGCACGATCCGGCCGGCGCGGATGTCGACCTTCATGAAGTCGTCGAAACCGATTTCGGGCGAGAGAGGGTCGGGCTGGGTCGACATGGGCGCCTCCGGGTCTGGAGCGCCGTTGTCGCAAGCGCGACGCGACGGCTCAACCCGCCCGCCGCGCGCGCGAACCAAAAAAAGCCGCCCGCAGGGATCTGCGGGCGGCCAGGCTTCGGGCGGCGGCTCAGGGAGGGACGGTCGCCGCCCGTCGAAACTCGGGTCGATCAGGCCTTGGTGGCCGACATCGCCTTGAGCTCCTCGATCGACGCCTCGATGCGGGCGCGGAGGATCTCGAACGCGTCGGTGTTGGCCTTCTGCGCCGTCTCGGCCAGCTCGTTGAGCGAGGCGAGCGCCTTCTCGTAGCCGGCCTTCATCAGCTCGACCTGGCGCTGGGCGCCCTCGGCCGAGAGCTGGTCCATCTTCATCTCGGAGGCCTGCAGCTGCAGCGAGCCCATGGTCTCCTCGAACAGCGCGACCTGGCGCTTGAAGATCTCCTGGTAGCCGGCGGCGGCGGCCTTGTTGGCCTCGACCAGGGCTTCCATGTTCTTCTGCTGCACGGCCGAGAGGGCCTGCAGGTCGATCATCGGCATGCGCGCCGTCTCGAAGAACTTGGTGAAGTCCGGGGTCTTGAACATCTCGGACATCTTCTCGGCATCGAAGCCATAGAACTTGTCGAACATCGGGGTCGCTCCTTCGCGGTTTCCTGCGCGTCTGGGCGCTGTTCTCGCGCCCCTTGCATGACCCCCATATGGTGCAACGCACAAAACAAGTCAAGGTTGTTGTGCACTGCACCATCGGGCCGCCGGGGCGTGTGCGCCGGCCCGCCGCGCGAAGCGTTCCGGCGCACCGAACCCCGTCAAAGCATGGACTGCCCGCGGCAGAAATCAACAAAATCAGTAACTTGACGTCGACAGGCGCCTCACGACGAACCAGTTCCGCAGGCGGAGCGCCAGCGCGGGCGCTCCGCCCCCCGCCGGGATGCGCGCTGGCGCCGCAGGGTCAGCTTCCGCGCCGCAGCGGCTGCACTGCAGAATCAGGCCCCGAGACCAGACCCAGCGACCAGACCCGGCGACCGGCGCCGGAGACCTGCCCGTGCGATCAGCCCGCCAGTTCGCGCGAGCGAGCGGCGGCGGCGGCGACGGCGCGGGTGGCGAGCTCGGTCAGCCCCTCCCCCTCGGCCATCAGCACCGAGAGCGCCGCGGCGGTGGTGCCGCCGGGCGAGGTCACGTTGATGCGGAGCTGCGAGGGCGCCTCGGGCGACAGCCGCGCCAGCTCCCCCGCGCCCTGCACGGTGACCCGCGCCAGACGCGCGGCCAGATCCTGCGGCAGGCCCGCGGCGACGCCCGCGGCCTCCATCGCCTCGATCAGGTGGAAGACGTAGGCGGGGCCGGAGCCCGACAGCGCCGTCACCGCATCCATCTGCGATTCGTCCTCCAGCCGCACCGTCTCGCCCACCGCGGCCAGCAGCGTCTCGGCCGCCGCCATCTGCGCCTCGGAGACCTTCGCGTTGCCGATCAGCGCGGTGATCCCGCGGCCCACCGCGGCGGGCGTGTTGGGCATGGCGCGCACGATGGCCGCGCCCTCGCCGAACAGTTTCTCGAACGCCGAGATCGGGGTTCCGGCGGCGATGGAGACATAAAGCGCCCCCCCCGCGGCCAGGCCCGCGACCTTCGGGGCGGCCTCGCCCATCATCTGCGGCTTCACCGCCAGGATGCAGACGTCGGCCTCGCCCAGCTCTGCGGGGTTCAGCTTCAGCCCCTCGGCGGCCAGCGCCTGCAGGCGGTCGGAGGGCTTGGGGTCGATCACGGTGACCGAAGACGGCGGCAGGCCGGAGGCGAGCCAGCCCTCGAGCATCGCGCCCCCCATCTTGCCGCAGCCCAGCAGGGTCACGCCCCGGGGCGCCAGCGCGGTCAGGTCGGCGGCTTCGGTCATTGGTCTCTCCCTCTCCGGCCGGGCCCCGCGGGGCGCCGGCCGGGAAGGGGCGGCGCGCGGGATCAGGCGCGACCGTAGTTTCCGCTGATCGCGATTTCCAGAGCCTCGTCCGCCCCCGCGCCGCCCCAGCAGACCAGCTGGAAGGCGGGGTAGAACCGCTCCGAGTTCTCGATCGCCGCGCGCATCATCGCGTCGACCTGTCCGCCGGTGGCGCAGCCGCCGCCGGCCATCACCAGGCCGTAGCGATAGACCATCAGCTTGTGCTCGGCCCACAGGCTGAAGGCGCCGCCCCACATCTGGTCGTTGGCCTTGTCGAGCGCCTTGTAGAGCTCGGGCAGACGCTCCGTCGGCGGGTCCATGTCGAAGGTCGACACCAGCCGCAGCATGTCGTCGTAGCCCGACCAGGCCAGGCTCACCGAGTAGGTGCGCCAGGCGCCCTCGACGGCCATGGCGATCTGGTCATGCCCCACGCGGTCGAATTCCCACTCGCGACGCTCGGCGAGCGTCTCGACCAGGTCGATCGGGTGCAGGTCTTCGGTGGATAGATCGTGCTCGAGCGCGTCCATGCCTCTGGCCCCTCCGTTCGTTAGAGCCCCTGCGAGGTGGCCCCCGCTAGGGGCTGAGAGGATGCGTCGTTGTTGGGAACCTGAGCGGCGTCCCTACGAGATATGGTGGCGCAATCGATTCCGCGGCGCCACAAGTTTTTTGCGAAATGATCGTCAAATCCGCCGCAGCGCCGGCCGGCGGTCTTGCGGGCGCACCGCCCGCTCGCCCCCCGCCTCCGCTCACCCCGCCCGCCGGCTGAACTGCGTCCGCCAGGACGCCGGCGGCGTGCCGACGGCGCGGCGGAAGGCGGCGCGGAACGTCTCGGGGGAGGCGTAGCCGCAGCGCTCGGCGATCTCGTCCAGGGGCAGGTCGGTCGCCTCCAGCAGGTCGCGGGCGCGGGCGGCACGCTCGGCGGCGAGCCAGTCGCGGGGGCTCAGGCCCGCGCCGTCGCGGAAGCGGCGCAGGAAGGTGCGCTCGGACATCGCGGCCTCGCGGGCGAGGTCGGCGACGGAAATGGGGCGGGAGAGGTTGGCGCGCGCCCAGTCCATTGCGCGCGCCACGCCGCGGCCGGGGCGGACCGGGATCGGGGCGGGCACGTATTGCGCCTGGCCGCCCTGGCGGTGGGGCGGCGCGACCAGGCGACGGGCGACGGCGTTGGCGACCTCGCCGCCATGGTCGCGGCGCACGAGGTGCAGGCAGGCGTCGATCCCGGCCGAGGAGCCGGCCGAGGAGATGATCTCGCCCTCGTCGACATAAAGGACGTCCTCCTGCGCGATCACCTGGGGGTGCAGGCGGCGCAGCACCGGCAGGTGGCGCCAGTGGGTGGTGGCGCGGCGGCCGTCCAGCAGGCCGGCGGCGGCCAGGATGAAGACGCCCGAGCAGATCGAGACCAGGCGGGCGCCGCGGGCGTGGGCGTCTCGGACGGCCTCCAGCAACGCATCCGGCGGGCGTTCCTCGCGGTCGCGCCAGCCGGGCAGGACGAGGGTGCGGGCGCGGGAGAGGACCGAGAGGTCCCCGTCCGCCTCGACCGTGATCCCGCCCAGCGCGCGCACCCGCGGGCCGTCGCAGGAGGCGACGGCGAAGGAATACCACGGGAACGCGAACTCCGGCCGGTCGAGGGCGAAGACCTCGACCGCGAGGCCGAATTCGAAGGTGCACAGGCCGTCGTAGACGAGGACGGCGACCAGATCGTCGGGGTCGAGCGGCATTGGCGGATTTTGCCCGAACCCTGGCGGATCCGCCAGTTCCATTCGCGCCGCCCCGCGGGGCATATCCCGCCCAGACCCGCCGCGCCCCGCGGCGGCCCGGACCCGGGGAGCCGACCATGAGCCAGCCTTCACCTTCCGCCGTCCCGCCCTCCGCGGTTGCGGCGACGCCCGCGGCGCCCTCGGACCTGGCGCTGGCGCATTTCCAGGCGCTGCTGGCCTTCGAGACCGACTGCTGGGACGTGCACGCCTCGATGGCCGCGGGGGCCACGGACTTCGTGGTGCTGGACGTGCGCGGGCCGGACCTGTTCGCCGCCGGGCATGTGCCCGGCGCGCTGAACCTGCCCCATGGCAAGATCACCGAGCGCAGGATGGCCGAGTGGCCGGCCGAGACCCTGTTCGTGGTCTATTGCGCCGGTCCCCACTGCAACGGCGCCGACAAGGCCGCGGTGCGGCTGGCGCGGCTGGGGCGGCCGGTGAAGCGGATGATCGGCGGCGTCACCGGCTGGCTGGACGAGGGATTCGTGCTCGCGGCAGGGGGCGAAGATTAATCATGATTATTTAAAATACGAATATGAAATGTGGAAATGTCGTCGCACCACGACGACGTGATCGTGAATCCCGGGCGCACGCCCCATTCTCGCCGTATTTCGACCGGATGGGAAAGTGCGCTGGCCGGCGCTCGTGGGGAGCACCAGCTGCGTCGCGGACGGGCTGGCAGCGACTGCCGCGCCGCCCGCCGCGAAGCGATCTCCGAAGCGGCTCCATGGGGTGAGCGCTCCGGGACGGATCGCTGGCCCGCCCCCCTTCGACGGCTGGGGAGTCCGAAGGGGCGGCGGGCCGTCCAGCCCCCGCCCCTTCGCGAAACGTCCCGATCTGAACGCCGATCCGTGCCCCGGCCCGACCGGAGCGCCCGATGGGGCGCCCCGGTCCGAGCCTCGGCGTGACGCGCCTTGGCCCGGCGCCGGGCTCAGGCCGCCTGCGGGTTGCCGCGGACGATCTTGCCGTCGACGATGTGGATCCCGCACTCGGTCTTGTCCGAGCCGCGCCAGCGGCCGGCGCGCGGGTCCTCGCCCGGGCGCACCTTGGTGGTGCACGGCGCGCAGCCCAGCGAGGGGAAGCCCTCGGCCACCATCGGGTGCCGCGGCAGGTCGTGGGCGTCCATGTACTCCGAGATGCGCTGCGCGTCCCAGTCGGCCAGCGGGTTCAGCTTGATCCGACCGGCGGCGTCGACCTCGAACAGCTCGAGATTGGCGCGGTCGGCGGTCTGGAACCGCTTGCGGCCGGTCACCCAGGCCTGGAAGGGGGCGAGCGCCCGCTCCAGCGGCCGGGTCTTGCGCAGGTCGCAGCAGGAGTCGGCGTCGGGGCCGTGCAGCGTGCCCTCGGGGTCCTCGGCCTTCACCTCTGCCCCATCGGGGCGCACCAGGCGCACGCCGGTCAGGCCAAGCTGCTCGGACAGGCTCTGCTGATAGGCGAGCGTGGCCGGGAACAGCATGCCCGTCTCGAGGAACAGCACCGGCAGGGACTTGTCGACCTGGCTGACCAGGTGCAGCAGCGTCGCCGACTCCGCCCCGAAGGAGGAGACGAGCGCCAGCCCGCCCGGGAACTCCTTGTGGGCGGCGGCCCACAGGACGTCCTGCGCCTGCGCGCCGCGATACTTGGCGTTGAGGCGGGCGGCCATCTGCTCGGGCGTTTCGGCGACGCCGTCGCGCTTGCGGCTCTCGCCCCGGGCGGCGCGGCGGGCCTCGAAGATCGAGACGGCGCCGCGGCGCAGGCCGGACTGGTAGGTCAGGGACACGGAATCCCGCGCCTCGGCCCAGTCCTGGTCCTTCTGGCGGTCGGCCATCGCCTCGGGGATCTCGATCGTGTCGAAGCCCACGGCGAGCAGCATCGGGTACTGGTCGGCGATCACCGGCCCGGCGGCGCGCAGCTCGCCCCGGAAGCCGAGGCCCCGCAGCCGACGGGCGATGGAGAACCCGCGCCCGTCCGCGAAGGAGGGGAAGGCGACCGAGACGAGGCTCAGCCGCGGCAGGTATTCGGACAGGGTCCGGGCGTCGGTGTCGTTGGGCGCATGGACGCCGACGGCGCCGGCGCCTTCGGGAAAGCCCTCCTCGCGCAGTCGGGCGAGGGGCACGATCACCTTCGCGCCCCGGGGCGCCACCTGGCCATCAGAGAGTCGAACCCACAGGTTCGGCGTCAGGCCGTTCGCATCACGCAGCGGCATAGATCGCCTCCTTGAAAGCCGGCATCCCGGCGCGGCGGTAGGTCTGGAGGAAGGTCTCCCCCGGCTCGCGGATCTCGAGGTAGCGATCCACCAGCTTCTCGATCACGTCCGGCACGTCCTCGTAGGCGAAGCCGGGGCCGGTGCGCGTGCCGATGGCCGCGTCCTCGCCGGGCGCGCCGCCCAGCGTGATCTGGTAGGATTCCACCCCCGCCTTATCGAGACCCAGGATCCCGATATGGCCGACATGGTGGTGGCCGCAGGCGTTGATGCAGCCAGAGATCTTGATCGCCAGCGGCCCGATCTCGCGCTGGCGGTCCTCGTCGGCGAAGCGCTCGGTGATCGCCTGGGCGACGGGGATCGAGCGGGCGGTGGCCAGCGCGCAGTAGTCCAGCCCCGGGCAGGCGATGATGTCGGTCACCAGCCCGAGGTTGGCCGCGTGCAGGCCCTGGGTCTTGAGCATGTTGTAGAGGGACGGCAGGTCGTCCTTCTTCACATGCGCCAGCACCACGTTCTGCTCATGGGTGATGCGCAGCTCGCCCAGCGAGAACTTGTCCGCCGCCGCCGCCATCAGGCGCATCTGCTCGGCCGTGGCGTCGCCCGGCGCGCCGCCGATCGGCTTGAGCGAGATCACCACCGAGACATAGCCCGGCGCCTTGTGGCCGTGGGTGTTGGTCTCGGCCCAGCGGGCGAAGGCGGGGTCGGCCTTCTTGCCGGCCTCGAGCCGCTTGGAGTCCTCCGTCAGCGTCTCCCAGGCGGGGGGCGCGAAATAGGCGGCGATGCGGTCGATCTCCTCCTGGTCGGGGGCGATCACCTCGCGGTCCATGCGGGCGAACTCTTCCTCCACCTCCTTGGCGTAGGCCTCGGCGCCCATCTCGTGGACCAGGATCTTGATGCGGGCCTTGTACTTGTTGTCGCGACGGCCGTGCAGGTTGTAGACGCGCAGCGCCGCCTCCAGCCAGGGCAGCAGGTCCCGGCGGGGCAGGAACTCGCGGATCACCGGCGCGATCATCGGCGTGCGGCCCTGGCCGCCGCCGACGAACATCTTGTAGCCGATCTCGCCGTCCGCGTTGCGCACGATCTGGATGCCGATGTCATGCACGCGGATCGCGGCGCGGTCGGTCTCGGCCCCGGTCACGGCGATCTTGAACTTGCGGCCCAGGAAGGTGAACTCGGGATGCAGCGTCGACCACTGGCGGATCAGCTCGCAGGTGGGGCGCGGGTCCTCGATTTCATCGGCCGCCGCCCCCGCGAAGGGATCGGAAGTGGTGTTGCGGATGCAGTTTCCAGAAGTCTGGATGGCGTGCATCTCCACATCCGCCAGGTGCTGGAGGATGTCGGGCACGTCGGCCAGCTTCGGCCAGTTGTACTGGATGTTCTGGCGGGTGGTGAAGTGGCCGTAGCCGCGGTCGTAGCGCTCGGCGATCATCGCCAGCTGGCGCATCTGGTCGGCCGAGAGCGTGCCGTAGGGGATCGCGACCCGCAGCATGTAGGCGTGAAGCTGCAGGTAGAGGCCGTTCATCAGGCGCAGGGGACGGAACTCGTCCTCCTTCAGGGCGCCGGACAGGCGGCGCGCCACCTGGCCCCGGAACTGGGCCACGCGCTCGTTCACGATCTGCGCGTCGAATTCGTCGTACCGGTACATTCCGCGTCTCCGCTGGACGTCGCGGGCCATGCGGCGCCCCCGGTCAGAGGGGCCGCGGCCGGCGGGTCGTGTCGGACGTCAGGGGGCGAGCAGGCCTCAGGCGGCCTTCTCGCGCGCCCCCGCGCCCACGAGGTAATCGAAGGTGGGCGCCGCGTCGGCGCGGATCGCCTCGCGCCGCGAGCCGGGGGCCAGCCCCTGCTCGGTCAGCTC
>CAXGVP010000051.1:0-11353 GCA_964013055.1 uncultured Albimonas sp. | reverse complement strand
GTCGGCCGGGCGCGCCTTGCCGGCGGCCATCGCGACGGGCGAGGCCTCGGTCGGCAGGTCGCCGGGGGCGGGGTCGCGGCCGTCCAGCGGGGTCGCGTCGCGCATGGCGGCGCGCCACAACGCCCGGTCGGCCTCGCTCAGGCGCGGGCCGCGGCGACGGCGGGAGGCCATGCCGGGACCCTCTCGACCGGCTCAGCCGCCGGTGGCGGTGAGAACCCAGTTCGGGTCGTTCGACCCCATCTTGCGGGTGAAGGTCCACAGGTCGGTCTGGCGGCGGATCTCGTTGGGATCGCCCTCGACCACCTGATGCTCGGCGTTGCGCACGACCGAGACCAGCTCGCCCACGAAGCGCACCTCGATGTCGGCCTCGCGGTCCTCCTCGGAGAACATGGCGGAGAAGATCCGCGCCTCCTTCACGCCGACGAAGCGGGCCTCGACCGTGAGGCCCTCGGTCTCGCGCTGGCGGATGGCGGCGACGAAGCTCTGGTAGACCTCTTCCGAGAGCAGCGGGCGCAGCGAGCGGGTGTCCCCCGTCTCGAAGGCCATCAGGATCATCTCGTAGGCCTGCTTGGCGCCGTCCACGAACTCGGACGGGCGGAAGCCCGGCTCGGCGCGGGCCATGCGGCGGAGGGATTCGCCGGTCTCGCCATCGACGTCGGCGACGCGGGCGATGTCGGCGTCCAGCGCCGCGTCGGCGTTGGCCGTGCCCTCGATCACCTCGAATCCGCTCTTGCGGCGGGAGGGGGTCGCGGCGGGCTCCGGCCGCTCGCCGGGGGTGCGCTCGTAGCCGGTGCGCGTGCCCAGCACGTTCTTCAGCCGCCACAGCACGAAAATCGCGATGGCGGCGAGGATGATCAGCTGGGTCATGTCGTCCATCTCGAGCGTCTTCATGCAGGCGCCGCTCCCCCGGTCCGGCGATCCGGGAGGCGGCTGGCGTGGCGGGCGGGCGTCCGTGTGCCTATGTAAGGTGAGCGGCGGCCCCTGTCCAACGGGCAGACGCCTGCGACGCGGCCGCGCAACCCGGGGCTGCGCGCGGGCGGACCCGGGAAGATCCCGCCCCCACGACGACGGCCAAGACCTGGACGGCCAAGACTTCGACGGAGGAGACCCGCCGACATGCCCCTGTTCATCCTGCTTGCAGTGGTGCCGATCATCGAGATCGCCCTGTTCATCCAGGTCGGCGGCGCCATCGGCCTGTGGCCGACGCTGGCGACGGTGATCGCGACCGCCTTCGCCGGCAGCTGGCTGCTGCGCAAGCAGGGCCGCGGCGCGATGATGCGCCTGCAGGACAGCCTTTCGCAGGGCCAGGACCCTTCCGGCCCCATCGCGCACGGGGCGATGATCCTGGTGGCGGGGGTGCTGCTGCTGACGCCCGGCTTCTTCACCGACGCCTGCGGCCTCGCGCTGCTGCTGCCGCCCGTGCGCGCGGCGCTGATCCGCTGGGGGGCGGCGCGCCTGGCCGCGGGGATGCGCAGCGGGCGGGTGGTGATGACCTCCTCGCGCGGCGGATTTCACGCCGGCGCAGACCCGTTCGGCGGGCCGCAGCCCGGCCCTCGGCCGGCCCCGCGCCCCGGGTCCGCTGGCGGAGACGTGATCGACGGAGAGTTCGAGACCGCCGACGAGGACGCCTCCGACCGGCGCGACCCGCCGCAGGGCGCCGCGCCCGGCGCCAGCGGCTGGACGCGGGAGCCCTGATCGCACGCCGCGGCGCCGCCGCGTCCGGCCAAGTTGCGGCGCGGCCCCCTGCGTGCTAGCGCTGCGGCCGAGATTTTTTCGCCTGTCCGACCCACGGAACACCCGGAGCCCGCGCCAATGGCCGACGCCCAGACCCCGCCGCAGCAGCCGCAGACGCCGCCGCAGGTCCAGATTCTCTCCCAGTACGTGCGCGACCTGTCGTTCGAGAACGTCGCCGCCCAGGCCGGAGCGCTGCCCGAGGACAAGCCCGAGATCCAGGTCTCGGTGAACCTCGACGCCAAGCCCCGCGGCGACGACCGCTACGAGGTCTCGCTGAAGCTGTCGGCGACCTCGCGCGCCGGGGACAAGACCGTGTTCATCGCCGAGCTGGACTACGCCGGCCTGTTCGCGATCAAGAACGTCCCGCAGGAGCATCTGCACCCGCTGCTGCTGATCGAGTGCCCGCGCCAGCTGTTCCCCTTCGCCCGGCGCATCGTGGCCGACGTGACCCGTGACGGCGGCTATCCGCCGCTGATGCTGGACATGGTCGATTTCGTCTCGATCTACCGCCAGGAGGTGGCCCGCCGCCAGGCGGCCCAGCAGGGCGGCCAGCCCGTCGGCACCGCCTGATCGATTTCGGGGGGTCCGCCCGCGGGCCGACCCCCCGACCGCAGGGCGCCGGCCCTGCAGATGCCCCGACGGGGCGAAACCCTCCATAAAGCGAATCGTGTCAGGGTCCGCCGCTCAGAAACCGAGCATCCCTGCGGGCCGAGCGTGATCCGAATCCTATCCTGCATCCAGGACGGCCATGACCTGCGCCTGGTGATCCTGGCCGCCTTGACCGCGCTGGTCGGCTCGATCATCTCCGCGCGGCTGTTCCGCATGGTCCCGCGGGAGCAGGGGGGCCGCGGCCTGTGGTTCATCGTGCAGTCGGCGGTCATCGGCGGCGCCACGATCTGGACCGCGCATTTCGTCGCCATGCTGGGCTTCGACCCGGGCATCCCCCACGGCTACGATCCCGCGCTGACCCTGGTGTCGCTGGGCATCGCCATGGTCGGCGTGCTGGCCGGGCAGCTGATGGTGCGGGCCTCGGGAGGCTCCCTGATGGCCGAGGCCGGGGGCGCGGTCACCGGCGCCTCGATCGTGGGGATGCACTTCGTCGGCATGGCCTCGCTGCAGATGTCGGCCGTGTTCGTGTGGGACGCCGACCTGGTGGCGGTCTCGATCGTGTCGGGGCCGCTGTTCGGCGCGCTGACCGCCAACCGCCTGGCGCGCCCGGTCACCCGCTACTGCTGGTGCGGCGGCGCGACGCTGTTCATGCTGGCGATCTGCCTGGCGCATTTCACCGCCATGGGCGCCCTGACCGTGATCCCCACGGGCGACGCCCCGCCGGAGGGGGTGGAGCTGATCCCCGACAGCCTGCTGGCGATGATGGTGGTCTCGGTCACCGCGCTGATCCTGCTGGTCGGCGCCACCAGCTACATGATCGACGAGGCCGGCCGCCGCGAACATGGCGAGCGGATGACCCATGCCGCCCGCCACGACGCGCTGACCGGCCTGCCCAACCGCGCCAGCCTGCGCCGCACGCTGGACCGGCTGCTGCGCTCCACCCCCACGGTGGAGTCCGGGATCGCCGTGGTGGTCGTGGACCTCGACCGGTTCAAACCGATCAACGACGTGCACGGGCACGACGCGGGCGACCACCTGCTGCGGACCCTGGCCGAGCGCGCCTCGACCCGGCTGGAGGACGGCGAGATCCTCGGCCGGGCCGGCGCGGACGAGTTCATCGCGCTCAAGATCGGCGCCGGCCGGCAGGCGACGCTGGCCTTCGCGCGGCGCCTGCACGACGCGGTGACCGGCGAGGTCGAGTGGGCCGACGCCCGGCTTTCGGTCGGGGCGAGCATCGGCATCGCGATTGCGCCCGATCACGGCGGCGACGTGGAGGCGCTGATGGGCCGCGCCGACCTCGCCATGTATCGCGCCAAGGGCGCCCCGGACGAGCGGATCGTGGTCTACGACGCCCGCATGGACGAGGCGAGCCGCGGCCGCTCCGCCCTGACGATGGAGCTCAAGGCGGCGCTCGCGAACCGGGAGTTCGAGCTGTTCTTCCAGCCCCAGAACGACAACGACACCCGCCGCATCTTGGGCTTCGAGGCGCTGGTGCGCTGGCGGCATCCGACCCGCGGCCTGCTCTCGCCCGACGAGTTCGTGCCGCTGGCCGAGACCACCGGGCTGATCGGCGAGATCGGCGGCTGGGTGTTGCAGGAGGCCTGCCGCATCGCCGCCGGCTGGCCGCGCGGGATCTCGATCGCGGTCAACGTCGCCCCCCGCCAGCTCGCCCGTCCCGACTTCGCCGAGACGGTGATGGATGCGCTTCTGGTCTCGGGGCTCGAGGCCGGCCGGCTGGAGCTGGAGATCACCGAGGCCAGCCTGATCCACGACCAGGATCGCGCGCGGCGGGTGATCTCGGCGGTGAAGCGGGCCGGGGTGCGGGTGGCGATGGACGACTACGGGACCGGCTACGCCTCGCTGGCGACGCTGAAGGCGTTCCCCTTCGACAAGATCAAGATCGACCGCAGCTTCATCCAGAACCTGCCCGACGACCGCGAGGGCGCGGCCATCGTCCGCTCGACCCTGATCCTGGGCGAGGCGCTGGACATCCCCGTGCTGGCAGAGGGGGTGGAGACCGAGGCGCAGCTCGCCTTCCTGCACCAGATCGGCTGCGCGTCCTCGCAGGGCTGGCTGTTCGGCCGACCCGCCGACCGCGCCACGACCGAGAAGATGATCCGCGCCCAGGAAAGCGGCGGCGCATGGGTCACGGCCGCCGGATGATCGTCCTGGCGACCGGGAGATCCCGCGCGCGCGCCCCGGGCCTGGCCCGGGGCCTCGTGCGGCCCGCCCGGCTCGGGCGGCCGGGGGTCAGGACCCGTGGGAGAGCCTGGTCCACAGCGCCGCGTCGCCCATCTCGGCCACGAAGGCGGCATGGGCTGTGGCCTCTGCCTCGGTCAGGCGGGGACGCAGGGGGCGCGGGCGGGGCGGTGGGGTGTAGGCCGTCGCCGTCGCGCTCTGCTGGTTGCCGCCCGCGTTGGCGAGGCCGAAGTCGGGCTGCCGGCCGCCGATCAGCTCGAGATAGACCTCGGCCAGCAGCTCGGAGTCGAGCAGGGCCCCGTGCTTCTCGCGCCCCGAGTTGTCGATCCCGAAGCGCCGGCACAGGGCGTCGAGCGTGTTGGGCGACCCCGGGTAGCGCTTTCGCGCGATGGCGAGCGTGTCGATCGCGCGCTCCATCGGCAGCGGCGGCCGGCGGAGCCAGCCAAGCTCGGCATTGATGAAGCGCATGTCGAATTCGGCGTTGTGGATCACCAGCCTGGCGTCGCCGAGGAACTCCAGGAACGCATCCGCCACCCGGTCGAAGGTCGGGTATTTCGACAGGAAGTCCTGGTTCAGGCCGTGGACGTTGAACGCCTCGATCGGCACGTCGCGCTCGGGGTTGATGTACTGGTGATAGAAGCGGCCGGTGGGCACATGGTTGAACAGCTCCACCGCGCCGAGCTCGACCAGGCGGTGACCCTCCTTCGGCTCGAAGCCGGTGGTTTCGGTGTCCATCACCAGCTCGCGCATGGCTCAGTTCTCCCGGATCTTCTGCAGCGCCTCGCGAACCTGGGCGCGGGCCGGCTCCAGCCCCTGCGAGGTATCGACGATGTAGTCGGCGCGGGCGCGCTTTTCAGCGTCGGGGGTCTGCTTGGCGAGGATCGTGAGGAAGGTCGCCTCGCTCATCCCCGGCCGCTCCAGAACGCGGGCGCGCTGCACGTCGGCGGGGGCGGTGACCACGACGACCGCATCGAACCGCTTGTCGCCGCCGGTCTCGTAGAGCAGCGGGATGTCGCACAACGCAAGGTCGTGGCCTTCGGCGCGGGCCTTCGCGAGGAATTCCTCGCGGTCCACGCCGACCAGCGGGTGGGCGATCTTCTCGAGCTTGGGGATCAGCGTTGGGTCGGCGGTGGCGGCGGCGCGCAGCGCGGCGCGGTCGACATGCATCAGGTCGCCCTGGCCGGTCACCGCGTGGGGCAGCAGCTCGGCGATCATCGGCACCGCGGCGCCGCCGGGGCCGTAGACGCGCGCGACCGCGGCGTCGGCGTCCCAGACCGGCACGCCCTCCTCGGCGAACATCTTCGCCGTGGTGCTCTTGCCCATGCCGATGGAGCCGGTCAGCGCGATCAGTTTCATCGGGTCACTCCGCCAGCACGGCCGCGCGCAGGTCGGCGTCGACCTCGGGGGCGACGCCGAACCAGGCCTCGAAGCCCGGGCGGCCTTGATGGAGCAGCATGCCCACCCCGTCGACCCAGCGCATCCGGCGGCTCTGCGCCTCCTCCAGCAGGGGGGTCATCAGGGGGGAATAGACGATGTCGTTGACCAGCGCGGTCTTCGGCGCGCGCTTCAGCGAGATCTGCAGCGGCGGCTGGCCGGTCATGCCCAGCGAGGTGGTGTTGACCACCGTCGCCACACCGTCGAGCGCGTCCTCGGTATGCAGCCAGTCGACGACCTTCACCCGGCCGCCGAACTCGCCGGCCAGGAACTCCGCGCGCGAGCGGGTGCGGTTCGCCAGCCGGATCTCCGGCGCGCCGTCCGACAGCAGCGCCGAGATGATCGCGCGGGAGGCGCCCCCGGCCCCCAGCACCAGCGCGGGACCCTCGGAGGCCTTCCACCCGGCGGCCCCGGCGCGCAGGTTCTCGAGGAAGCCGTAACCGTCGGTGTTGTCGGCGTAGATCGAGCCATCCTCGCGGAAGGTGATCGTGTTGGCGGCTCCGATCAGGGCGGCGCGGTCCGAGACCTTGGTCGCCAGCCGCAGCACCGTCTCCTTGTGGGGGATGGTGACGTTCACGCCCCGGAAGCCCAGCAGGGGCAGGGCGCGGAAGGCGGCCTCGAAGTCGCGGGGCTCGACGCCCAGGGTGATGTAGTCGCCCTCGATCCCGTAGCGGGACAGCCAGTGGCGATGCAGCCGCGGCGAGCGCGAATGCGCGATCGGCCAGCCCAGAACCCCGGCGAGCGGCAGTCGGTTCGCACTCATTCGATCAGACGCCCTCTCGCCCGCAGAAAGCCCAGGGTCTCCAGCAAGGGAAGCCCCCGGACCGTGAAGTGATCGCCGTCCACGCGGGCGAACAGCTGCGCCCCCAACCCCTCGAGGTGGTAGCCGCCGACCGTGGACAGGACTGAATCGCCCAGACGATCCAGGTAGTCGTCGACGAACCGTTCGGAGAAGGGACGCATCGAAAGCCGCGCGGTCCCGACATGACGGAAGATCGGCTTGCCGTCCAGTGCGATGACTGCGGCGGAGTGCAGATGATGGGTCCGTCCCCGCAACGTCAACAGTTGCGCGCGCGCCTCGGCCCGGTCGCGGGGCTTGTCGAACTGGTCCTCGCCCGCAGCCAGCGTCTGGTCCGCGCCCAGCACCAGCGCGCCGGGGAGCCTGGCGGAGATCTTCCGCGCCTTCAGCTCGGCCAGCGCGTCGGCGAGGTCGCGCGCGCTCGCGCCCTCGGCGCGGAAGGCGAGGCGGATCTCTTCCTCGTCGATGCGGGCGGGCACGATCTCTATCGCGACGCCGGCGG
Source organism: uncultured Albimonas sp. (assembly GCA_964013055.1). GTDB lineage: Bacteria > Pseudomonadota > Alphaproteobacteria > Rhodobacterales > Rhodobacteraceae > Albimonas. The sequence goes on along the minus strand of CAXGVP010000051.1, from coordinate 4,076 downwards.
CGCGCAGCATCTCTGCGCGGGCCGTGCTGGCGGAGGCGAGGATCAGCGGATCGGTCATGGCTCGCCCTGGGCGCGGAGGATGGCGAGGATCGAGGCGGCGGTCTCCTCGATCGAGCGTCGGGTGACGTCGATCACCGGCAGGCCGAGCCGGTCGAACAGCAGGCGGGCCTGGGAGACTTCTTCCCTCACCCGTTCCGGATCGGCGTAGGCGTCGGAGTTCATGCCCGGCGCGGCCCCGATCGCCTCGAGCCGCTGGCCGCGGACCTGCACCAGGCGCGAGGGCGAGGCGATCAGGCCGACGGTGGGGATGCCCTGGGCGATGGCGAACTCGAGCCCCTTGGGCAGCGAGGCGCCCGGCACCAGCGGCACGTTCGCAGCCTTCACGCCCCGCACCGCAAGATAAAGGCAGGTCGGCGTCTTCGAGGTGCGCGAGACCCCCACCAGGATCACGTCCGCCTTCTTCAGCCGATCCGTGGTCGCGCCGTCGTCATGGGCCATGGCATAGTCGATGGCCGAGACGCGGTCGAAATAGCTCAGGTCCACGTCGTGCTGGCGCCCGGGCCGCTTCTTGCCGCGCTGGGCGCCGACGAAATCGGTCAGGGCGCGGAAGAACGGGTCCAGCAGGGCGACGGCGGGCACGCCGATACGTTCGCACCCCGCGCGGAGGTGATCGGCGAGCTTCTCGTCCAGCAGGGTGTAGGCGACCAGCCCCGGCTCGGCGGCGATGGCGTCGAGCGCCTGGTCGATCTCGCGCCGCGAGCGGGCGAAGACATGGATGCGGCGGGTGAGCTTGAGACCCTCGAACTGGCTGATCACGGCGCCGGCCGCAGCCGACACCGTCTCTCCCGTCGAATCCGACAGAAGGTGCAGAACGTGACGAGCCGACCGCTGCGTCACTGCGGGTCGCCCCTCCCTCATTGGTGAACATTCGGTTTTGAAGGCACTCTAGGCAGGGGTACGTATGGGGATAAGGGGGGATGTCGGGGATAACCGGCTCCAAACCGGGGTTGTGGCGCCGGCGCCTCAGAGCCAACGGTATAACTCGCCATTCCATCCAACTGTGGAAAGCGACTCCGAGGATTCCCCACAGAGCCTGTGGATAACTTCGGCGTCTTTCACAGGCCGCGGAACGTTCGGGAACGGATCGGAGTCGCCGCTGGAAGAGACGCTCGCAAACTACTGATATCGCTACGTGAAATTGCGGCAGATTTGTGAACGTTATCCCCAAAACGTTTTCCCGGGCTGGGGACGGTTGTAGATAACCGTGGATTAAGTTGTGGATTCCCTCGCGCTGATCGGTGATCCCCGTTATCCACCGCCCAACACACTACCACATCCTAAATACCCTCTTCCCAAGCCGAGGTTCCATGAGCTCACAGGCCAAACTCCTGCTCCGCGCACTGGCCGGCGAGACCCTCCCGGTCCCCCCGGTCTGGCTCATGCGCCAGGCGGGCCGCTATCTGCCCGAATACAGAGCGACCCGGGAGAAGGCCGGATCGTTCCTCGACCTGTGCTACAACCCCGAACTCGCCGCAGAGGTCACGCTGCAGCCGATCCGGCGCTTCGGCTTCGACGCGGCGATCCTGTTCGCGGACATCCTGCTGGTGCCCCAGGGCCTCGGCGCGGACCTGACCTTCGTGCAGGGCGAGGGGCCGAGGCTGTCGACCGTGCGGACGGCCGCCGAGGTCGCCGCCCTGAACCCGGCCGAGGCGATCCACGAGACCGTGGGACCCGTCTATGAGACGGTGAGGATCCTTGCCGAGGCGCTCCCCCCCGAGGTGGCGCTGATCGGCTTCGCAGGGGCCCCCTGGACGGTGGCCACCTACATGATCGCCGGCCGCGGCACCCCGAGCCAGGAGCCGGCCCGTAAAATGATGCTCGAGGAGCCTGAGGCCTTCCAGGCGCTCCTCGACCTGATCACCGAGGCGACGATCGAGTATCTGGCCAAGCAGGTGGAGGCCGGCGCCGAGGCGGTGAAGCTGTTCGACAGTTGGGCGGGCTCGCTCAGCGCGCTCGATTTCGAGCGCGTGTGCCTGGCGCCGAACCGAAGGATCACCGCAGAGTTGAAAGCGCGGTTCCCGGGTCTCCCCGTGATCGCGTTTCCGCGCGGCGCGGGCGCCTGGCTCGAGGGGTTCGCGGACGCCTGCGGGGCCGATTGCGTCGCCATCGACCAGCATGTTCCGACGAAATGGGCCGCGGAGCGCCTGCAGCCGAAGGTCTGCGTGCAGGGTAACCTGGATCCGCTGCTGATGGTGGCCGGCGGAGAGCCCTTGCGGGCCGCCGCGCGCAGGATACGCGACGATCTCGCGGGCGGGCCGCATGTCTTCAACCTCGGCCACGGGATCACGCCGGATGCAGACCCTGAAAACGTCCATATCCTGCTCGATGCAATCAGGGGTTGATCTGCGATGATGGATTGGATCATCGTGAACTACGCATGGTGGAAAGCCATGCACGTTATATCCGTCATCGCGTGGATGGCGGCTTTGCTATATCTCCCAAGGCTCTACGTATATCACGCAGAGACCGCTCCACAGGGTTCTCCACAGGCCGCGACCTTCGAGGTGATGGAGCGCAAGTTGCTGCGCGGGATCATGAATCCCGCGATGATCTCGTCCTGGTTGTTCGGGCTGCTGACGCTGACCGCGCTTGGCTTCGACATCCTGGCGACCGCGGGCTGGCTTCATGTGAAGCTGACCCTTGTGGTGCTGATGACCGTCTACCACATGCTGTGCGCCCGCTGGCGGCGAGAGCTGGCCGCCGACCCTGCCCGCAGGTCCGGCCGCTTCTTCCGGATGGTGAACGAGATCCCGGCCCTGCTGATGGTCGGCATCGTCATCATGGCGATCGTGGAGCCCTTCTGAAGGGCGCCATACAGACGCCCGGCGCGCACGCTCAAGGCGAAAAAGGCGGCGTTGCGTGAAGGTCGTTTGACATTTCACATCGGTTGCGCGTATGACGCTGCAACCGTGGCGCGCGTTCAGCGCGCCCGCACCTTCCCCCCTATCCCGCCGGCACCCCTTTTGTTCGATCAGCGGGCTACCACAGGCGCCAGATGGATATCTCAGAACTGAAGCTCGCCGAGCTCAAGGCGAAGTCGCCCACCGCATTGCTCACCTTCGCGGAAGAGCTGGAGGTGGAAGGCGCCTCCACCCTGCGGCGGCAGGACATGATGTTCGCGATCCTCAAGGAACTCGCGGACCGCGATGTGGAGATCTCGGGCGACGGCGTGCTTGAGGTGCTCCAGGACGGGTTCGGCTTCCTGCGCAGCCCCGAGGCGAACTACCTCCCCGGTCCTGACGACATTTACGTTTCCCCCAACCAGATCCGCAAATTCGCGCTGCGCACCGGCGATACCGTCGAAGGCCTGATCCGCGCGCCGAAGGAGGGCGAGCGCTACTTCGCCCTGGTGAAGGTCAACAAGCTCAACTTCGACGAGCCTGAGAACGCGCGCCACAAGGTTCACTTCGACAACCTGACGCCGCTCTACCCCGATCAGCGCCTGAAGATGGAGATCGAGGATCCCACCATCAAGGACAAGACGGCGCGGGTCATCGACCTGGTCAGCCCGATCGGCAAGGGCCAGCGCTGCCTGATCGTGGCGCCGCCGCGCACCGGTAAAACGGTGATCCTGCAGAACATCGCCAACTCGATCGAGAAGAACCACCCCGAGGTCTACCTGATCGTGCTGCTCATCGACGAGCGGCCGGAGGAGGTCACGGACATGCAGCGCTCCGTGAAGGGCGAGGTCGTCGCCTCGACCTTCGACGAGCCTGCGACGCGCCACGTCGCCGTCTCCGAGATGGTGATCGAGAAGGCCAAGCGCCTGACCGAGCATGGCCGCGACGTCGTCATCCTGCTGGACTCGATCACCCGCCTGGGCCGCGCCTACAACACCGTGGTGCCCTCCTCGGGCAAGGTGCTGACCGGCGGCGTCGACGCCAATGCCCTGCAGCGCCCCAAGCGCTTCTTCGGCGCCGCGCGCAACATCGAGGAAGGCGGCTCGCTGACCATCATCGCCACCGCGCTGATCGACACCGGCAGCCGCATGGACGAGGTGATCTTCGAGGAGTTCA
>CAXGVP010000050.1:0-11374 GCA_964013055.1 uncultured Albimonas sp. | reverse complement strand
AGATCTACCCGCTGCCGCACATGCCGGTGGTCAAGGACCTGATCCCCGACCTGACCCACTTCTACGCCCAGCACGCCGCGATCATGCCCTGGCTGGAGACCCACACCACCGCCCCCGAGAAGGAGTGGCGCCAGTCGATCGAGGACCGCAAGAAGCTCGACGGTCTCTATGAGTGCGTGATGTGCGCGTCCTGCTCGACGTCGTGCCCCAGCTACTGGTGGAACGGCGACCGCTACCTCGGGCCGGCCGCGCTGCTGCACGCCTACCGCTGGCTGATCGACAGCCGCGACGAGGCCACCCAGGAGCGTCTCGACTTCCTCGAGGACCCGTTCCGCCTCTACCGCTGCCACACGATCATGAACTGCGCCAAGACCTGCCCCAAGGGCCTGAACCCGGCGAAGTCCATCGCCGAGATCAAGAAGATGATGGTCGAGCGCACCATGTGATCGCAGGCCTTCGGGCCGCGACGGACCCCAGGGACCCCGCCTCGTCGGCGGGGTCCTTTTCGTTCCGGGGAGGGGCGAGCTCGCCGACAGGCTCGACGCGCTGCGGGGGCCGATCCGCGGCCGCTTCGACGCGCCGGGCCGCGAGGAGGCGCCGGGCGGCGGGTTCCGCGCGGGCCTCGGCCGCCTGCCGGACCGGATCGCCTGCGCCGGGCGCCTGGCAGCCGGGCCTCGACGCCGCGGAGCGGGAGGAGGCGGAGGCCGGGCCCCCGATATCCGCGAGCGTCTGCCGGCGATGAGCGGGGGGCGCCTGTTCGGGGGGGAGCTGTCCGGCCGGGCCGAGGCACGGCGCGACCGGCTGGGGAGCCGGGCCGGCCAGCCCGTCCGCCTGCGCCGCGGCGATCTCGCGCCGTCCCGGGTCCTGGAGGGGCATTTCGGCGTCGGCTCGATCGACGGCGCCTGAGCGGCGCAGGGGCGGCTAGCCGGGCGGGATCCGCTCGAGCACCTGCACCGCGCCGTCGGGGGAAACCGCGAGGGACAGGATCTCGCCCGAACCAGGGACCACGCCGGTCAGGGCGGTGATGTTCACCTGGTGGGTCACCAGCATCACGCTGCGTTCGGGGGGCAGGTCGCGCAGGAAGGCGCGCAGGGCCTCCGTCTGCTCGGCGCGCCGCTCGCGCCGGCCGAAGAAGGAATCCAGCGGGGGGAAGGCTTCGACCGGGGCCAGGTCCAGCAGCTCGGCGGTCTCGGAACAGCGGCGCCAGCGGCTGGTCAGCACCTGCGCGGGTGCGAAGCCGGCCTCGCGCAGGCGCTGGCCGATGGCGCGGGCCTGCTCGCGGCCGACGTCGTTCAGGTTGCGCTGGGTGCTGGGGTCGTCCAGCCGGAAACCGGCGGGATCGCCAACCCCTGGGGCCAGCGCGTGGCGCATGATCAGCACCGTGCCGGCGCGGTCCAGGGACTGCGCGGCGGCGGGAGACAGGGGCGCGATCAAGGCGGTCAGGGCCAGCGCAAGGCCGGCCAGAAGCAGTCGTCGGGATGGGGTCATGACGGAGAGGCTAGCGCCCTCCGCGAGCCGCTGGCAACACCGGCCATTTCCATGCATGCGGACATGTCGCCCTCCCGTCTCCTGATGCGCCGCCGCTGTAGCGGCCCCTCGACCGGGACGGTCCAGTCCCTGTCTCGAGATCCTCGACAAAACAGAGGCCTGCCGACGTGCTTCCCCCGTACGGGTCACGGTCAGGTCCCGGATCCCGGGATGCGTGAGCGCACGAAGGAGAAATGGCGCGGCGGCGCCGCCAAGACGGTCGCCCCCGAGGGGCGGCGGCGGGGGCGCATGTCGGGGGCGCATGTCGCAGATGCGCGGATGCGCTTCGCATTCGTGACGCGATCGAAAGCCCGCGGCCTTTAGGTTCCGGCGGAACGATGCGCCTCTGCGGGCGCGCCTTGCCTTGCCCCGGAGGTCTGTCATGGCGGACGGCGACGACGTGTTCTCCCCCGGCTCCGAGCCCGCGGCGCCCCCCTCCGACGGCGCCCGCGCCGGCCGGCGCGCCCGCGGCGGCGGCGGCGCCGCGCGACGGGCCGAGCGCACCGCGCGCCGGATCGTGACCGCGCCGCGGATCTCGCGCGGGATCCCCGACATGGACGTGCTGAACGCCGAGGCCATCGAGATCATCGAGCGCAACGCCGAGACCGTGCTCGAGGAGATCGGCGTCGGCTTCATCGACAACCCCGCCGCGCTCGCGCGCTGGCGCGAGGCGGGGGCCGACGTGTCGGGCGAGCGGGTGCGGATCCCCCGCGGCCTCGCCCGCAAGCTCTGCGCCACCGCCCCGGCGAGCTTCGAGCAGATCGCCCGCAACCCCGAGCGGTCGGTGAACATCGGCGGGCGCGACCTGGTGATGGCCCCGGTCTACGGCCCCCCGTTCGTGCGCGACAGCGAGGGCGGGCGGCGCTATGCGACCATCGAGGACTTCCGGAATTTCGTGAAGCTGACCTACAGCTCGAAGTGGCTGCAGCACTCCGGCGGCACGGTCTGCGAGCCCACCGACATCGCGGTCAACAAGCGCCACCTCGACATGCTGATGGCGCACATGACGCTGTCGGACAAGCCGTTCATGGGCTCGGTGACGGAACCCTCGCGCGCCCGCGATTCGGTGGCGATGTGCGAGCTGCTGTTCGCGGCCGACGGGGGGCTGGGCGACCGCACGGCGATGACCTCGCTGATCAACATCAACTCGCCGCTGAACTTCGACGCCACGATGATGGGCGCGCTGGAGGTCTATGCGGCCGCCAACCAGGCCTGCATCGTCTCGCCCTTCATCGTCGGCGGCGCGATGGCGCCGGTCTCGGTCGCGGGCACGCTGACCCAGGTGCTGGCCGAGGTGATGGCGGGCATCGCCTATGCGCAGCTGGTGCGGCCGGGCAGCCCGCAGATCTTCGGGGCCTTCGTGACCTCGATCGACATGAACTCCGGCGCCCCGACCTTCGGCACGCCCGAGGCCTCGATGATCCTGTGGGGCGCGGGGCAGCTGGCGCGGCGGCTGGGGGTTCCGTTCCGCTCGGGCGGGGGGCTGTGCGGGTCGAAGCTGCCGGACGCGCAGGCGGCGTATGAAACCGCGAACACGCTGAACGCGGCGCTGGTGGGGGGCGTGAACTTCATGCTCCACGCGGCCGGCTGGCTCGAGGGGGGGCTGGTCTCGTCCTACGAGAAGTTCGTGATGGACGACGACCAGCTCGGCGCGCTGCACCAGGTGGCGAAGGGGATCGACATCTCGGAGGAGGCGCAGGCCATGGACGCGATCCGCGAGGTCGGTCCGGGCGGGCACTACCTGGGCTGCCAGCACACCCAGCGCAACTTCAAGACCGCGTTCTGGCGCTCGGACCTGCTCGACTACAAGCCCTACGAGACCTGGTCCGAGGAAGGCGGGCGCGACACCCAGCGCCTGGCGGAAGCCCGGGTGAAGAAGCTGCTCGGGGAATACGAGGCCCCGGCGCTGGACGAGGGCGTGCGCGAGTCGCTCGAGGATTACGTGGCACGGCGCAAGGCGTCGGAGCCCGACAGCTTCACCTGATCGACGGGGAGGGGGGCTGCGGCCCCCCTCAGGCGTCCAGGGCCGCCTGCTCGGCCAGCAGCGCCGAGAGCACCAGCACATGCCGGCGCACGGCGTAGTCCGGGGCGTGGGCGCGGCGACGCGCGTCCCACACCGCCTCCATCTCCATCAGCTTCGCGATCACCGCGCGCGGGCCGCTGCGGGCGTCGAGCCCCGGCGCCGCGGCGCGCAGGTGATGCTCGCGCCGGTAGAGCCGCGCGCCCGCCTTCGCCGCGCGCCACAGCAGGCGGGGACGACGCAGCGGGCCCTCGGGCCGGGGGGCGGCGAGGGCGGGGATGGCTTCGGCGGGGGCGGGGTCGGGCAGGACGGCGTGCTTCATTTTGGCCTCCAAGTTGAACGTCTGGCCCGATCTTGACCCCGTTGCGGGGGGCGTTGCGCAACGGCGTGAAGGAGCGCGCGGACCATCCACAGCCGGGCGCCGCGGCAAACCCTTGCCGCGCAAGGCGGAAGCGGATCCGTCCACAGCCGGTTAACCGGTTGTTCAAGAATCAACCATAGCGTGAATTTGCGTAAAATCGTTCACCTACGGGACGCAGCTCCATGTCCGTCGTGGATCCCCTGTTCAAGTGCCGCGACCTCGCGGAAGCCCGTCTGCCCTCCCGCGGGGGCGGTCTGCGGGCCGAGGATGCGGCCGTCTACCTCGCGCATGTCGCCTGCGGGCAGCCCCTGCGCCGCATCGCGGCCGCCTCGGGCCGCCATCCCTCGACCATCCTGCGCGCCGTCCGGCGCGTGGAGCAGCGGCGCGACGACCCGCTGTTCGACGACCTGCTGTCAGAAATCGAATCCGTCGCCCGCGACCCCGGCGTCCCCGCGCCGCTTGCCAAGGAGACCGCGTTGCCTCAGATCCACCCCTCCCCTGCCGATCGGCGCGACGCCAGCGCCCTGAGCCGGGACCTCGCCGACCGCCCGCACGCCCGTGCGCCGGACACCGGCCCCGGCGGCCGCCTCGACGACGAGGCCGTCGACAAGGAGGCCCGCCGCATCCTCCGCCGCCTGTGCGAGCCGCGCGCCTTCCTGGCGCTGGCCCGCGGCGCGCAGGTCGCCTGCGTGTTCCGCAAGTCCGAGGACAGCCTGGTGACGCTCGCCCGCACCCCGCTGGAGATGGCCCGCGCCTTCGCCGCGCGGGACTGGATCGGCTGCGTGCACGGCGGCGCCTCGATGGCGCGCTACGAGATCACCTCGGCCGGCCGCTCCTGGCTGCGCCGCACGCTGGGCGAGGACGGCGACCAGCGCCGCCGCAAGGCCGAGGCGCCGGGCCCCCAGCCCGGCATGGCCGAGGCCGCCTCGGTGTTCGCCCGCCAGCACCAGATCCCCGGTCGCCGGCGCGTGGTCGAGAACGGGACCGCCCGCGACATGGTGGTCAACCTCGGCGAGACGCCGCTGGGCTGGCTGGCGCGTCGGCGCGGCCCGGACGGCAAGGCCTTCCTCGAGCCCGGAGAGATCGCCGCGGGCGAGCGCCTGCGCGAGGATTTCGAGCGCGCCCAGATGGGCCCGCGGATCACCCAGGACTGGCGGCGCTTCCTGACCCCGGGCGAGCCGGGGCGCAGCTCCGCCGGCGATCCCGCCGCCGGCCCCACCGACGCGCGCCGCAGGCTCGCCAAGGCGCTCGACGCGTTGGGGCCGGGGTTGAACGACGCCGCCCTGCGCGCCTGCTGCTTCCTCGAGGGGCTGGAGGCGACCGAGCGGCGGATGGGCTGGGCCGCGCGCTCGGGCAAGGTGGTGCTCAAGATCGCGCTCTCGCGCCTGGCCGAGCACTACGGCTTCGCCGCCGCGCCCGGCATGGCCGAGGAGGGGGCGCCCGGCCTGTCCCGCCCCGCCTCCGGCCCGCGCCGCGGCGCCGCCTGACCGGCGGCCCGCCGGGGCCCTGCGACCGCCGACGCCGCGCCCGCGGCGTCGGCTTCTCCATGGCCGGAGGCTGTCCCGTCGCGCAACCGCAGGGCGAGACGCTCCGCCGCACCCTCTCCGCCTGCGTTTCCGCAAGGCGATGTTGCATTGCACAATGGGTTGCCGTAGCATCCTCTCGCAATGCAGCAAAGCCAAAGGGACCGAGGTTTCGCAATGATGGCGGACTACAAGCTCGGCGTTTCGATCATGAAGCGCGAGGACGAGACCCTGAAGGACTACCTGGTCAGCTTCTCGCCGTTCGCGCCGTTCTTCGGCGTGCCCTACCGTTTCGCGCCGGCGATGAGCTTCGACGCGTTCGCCTTCGCGCCCCGGGCGGCCGAGCCGGCGCCTGCGCCGAAGCCGGCGCCGAAGCCGCGCAAGGCGAAGACCGCCGCCGCGACCGTGGCAGAGGACGCCGTCGAGACCGCGGTCGAGATCGCCGAGGCGGCGCCGACGCCCGAGCCCGCCGCGGATCCCACGCCTGAGCCCGCGCCCGCGCCCGAGGCGACGCCCGAGCCTGCCGGCGACGGCGCGCCGGCGCTGCTCTACGCCTCCGCGCCCGCCTCGGCGGACGATCTCAAGCAGATCCGCGGCATCGGCCCGAAGCTGGAGCGCGAGCTCAACGGCATGGGCCTCTATACCTTCGCCCAGATGGCCTCGCTGACCGAGACCAACCTGGAGTGGATCGACGCCAACCTCACCGCGTTCAAGGGCCGCTCGGTCCGCGACGACTGGGTGGGGCAGGCGAGCGCCCTGCTGGGCAGCTGACCGGAATGCCAGCGTAAGCTGGGGGTGTGCGAAATCGAAACGGGCCGCGGGGTTGGGGCCCCGCGGCCCGTTTCCGTTCGGGTCGCGTGTCGGCTGGCGGGCCTCAGCCCGCCGACTGGATGATGCCCGGGCGGGCCTCAGCCCGCCGCCTCGACGATGCCTGCGAAGTCGGAGGCCTTGAGGCTCGCGCCCCCCACCAGCCCGCCGTCGACGTCGGCCAGAGCGAAGATCTCGGCCGCGTTGCCCGGCTTGACCGAGCCGCCGTAGAGCAGGCGCATGCCGTCGGCCTCGGCGCCGAAGCGCTCGGTCAGGCGGGCGCGCATGTGGCTGTGCATCTCGGCGATGTCATCGTTGGACGGCGTGCGGCCGGTGCCGATCGCCCAGACCGGCTCGTAGGCCACGACCGTGTTGGCGGCCGTCGCGCCCTCGGGCAGGGAGCCGGCGAGCTGAGAGGCGACCACCGACAGCGCCTCGCCCGCGTCGCGCTGGGCCTCGGTCTCGCCCACGCAGACGATGGCGACCAGGCCCGCGGCCCAGGCGGCCTCGGTCTTGGCGAGCACGTCGGCGTCGCTCTCGCCATGGTCGGCGCGGCGCTCGGAGTGGCCGAGGATCACATAGGCGGCGCCGGCGTCCCTGAGCATGGCGGCGGAGACGTCGCCGGTATGCGCGCCGCTGTCCTTCGCGTGGCAATCCTGGCCGCCGACGACCACGGCGGAGCCGGCGGCCCGGGCGGCCATCGGCGCGATCAGGGTGGCGGGCGGGCAGATCAGCACGTCGCAGCCCGGAGCGGGGCAGGCGTTGACGAGCGCGTCGATCTCGGCGAGCTGGGCGGCGAGCCCGTTCATCTTCCAGTTCCCGGCGGCGAGCTTGCGGCGGCTCATGACCTCTCCCATTGATTGATGCGTCCTGGGGAGGGACCTAGCGCAGGGCAGGCCTGCAAGAAAGGCCGCGCGGCGCCGCGGGGGCGCCGGAGGCGCCCGCCTGCGCAGGGCCGCCGGACGCGCCCGCGCGCCGGGACCCGACGAAAAGCCCAGCCGCGGGATCCCCGCGCGGGCGGGGCGCCGCAGGGGCCGGCGGCGCGCAATGGGCGCCCGGAGGGCCCGGGGCGGCGCGAGGGGCGTCAGCCGCGCTGGGCGGCGCGCGCGATGTCGAGCGAGCGGGCGCCCCACATGCAGGCCTCTTCGGGATCGTCGAGGCCGTCCTCGGGGATCCGCCAGTAGCCCATGGTGCGGGGCGCGCCGTCGCGATTATAGGTGAAGGGGGTCGAGCCGCCGGCCGCCAGCGCCGAGGCGAGCACGCCCTCGGCCTTGAGGTAGATCGTGTCGTCGCGGTCGATCAGCGCGAACATCACCCCGTCGCAATAGACGCCGGCGCCGCCGAACATCGCCTTGACCTCGATGCGCCCCAGCCCGCCGAACAGGTCCCTGGCCCAGTCGGCCAGGTCGGGGTTCACCGCCATGCTCAGGCGTTTCCGAACTTGACGGATTCGCCGCAGCCGCAGCTCTCGGTCACGTTGGGGTTGTTGAACACGAAGCCCGACTCCAGCAGCGAGGTGCGGTAGTCGATCTCGGTCCCGAACAGGAACATCTGCGCCATGGGGGCGATCATCACCCGGGCGCCGTCCTGTTCGACCACCTCGTCGTTGGGCTCGGGCGCGGAGGCGAAGTCCATGGTGTATTCCATGCCCGCGCAGCCGCCCTTGCGCACGCCGATGCGCAGGCCCGACGCCTCGTCGGGGGATTTCGACATCAGCTTGCGGACGTGGGCCGCCGCCGCTGGGGTCAGCGTCACCGGGGACTTGCCGGGAATGCCGAACATGGCCGCCTCCTCGCTGGACACGCAGTGAAAATACCTGTCGGCCCGTGCAGCCGCAAGCGGCGCGGAGACGCGCCGCCCGCCCGTCATCGAAGCGTCATTGGACCCTCCGCCGACGAGGTGCATGTATGCCCCCGGGGCGGGGATGAAAAGGGCGCCGGATGACCGAGACCGAGATGCGGCCCCAGCCGGCCGAACCCGTGGCGCCCGGGCCGCACGGCGACGCGCACGGGGACGCGCACGGGGACGCGCACAGGGGCAGGGGCTCTGCGGCCGAGGTCTTCGCGGTGTTCCTGCGCCTCGGCCTGACCAGTTTCGGCGGGCCGGTCGCGCATCTCGCCTTCTTCCGCGAGGCGTTGGTGCATCGCCGCCGCTGGCTCGACGAGGCCGCCTATGCGGAGCTGATCGCGCTGTGCCAGTTCCTGCCGGGCCCGGCCTCGAGCCAGGCGGGGCTGGCGCTGGGCCTGCTGCGGGCGGGCCTGCCGGGGGCGCTGGCGGCCTGGGTCGCCTTCACCCTGCCCTCGGCGCTGCTGCTGGCGGCCTTCGCCGCGGGGATCGAGGCGCTCGACGTGGCCGGCGCCGGCTGGCTGGTCGGGGTGAAGGCCGCCGCCGTCGCCGTGGTGGCGCAGGCGGCGCTGGGGATGGGGCGCAGCCTCGCCCCCGACCGCCCGCGCCAGGCGCTGGCCGCCGCCGCCGCCGCGCTGGCGCTGCTGGCGCCCGGCGTGGCGGGGCAACTGGGCGCGATCGCGCTGGGGGCGGCCTTCGGGCTGCTGGCGCCGGCGACCCGGGCCGAGGCGGCCCGCGCGCCCGCCGGCGCCCCCCTGCGCCCGCCGCTGTCGCGCGCCGCGGGGGCGGGGAGCCTCGCCGCCGCGGGGCTGTTGCTGGCGGGGCTGCCGCTGCTGGCGGGGCTCGGCCCGCTCGCCGCGCTGGTCGATTCGGCCTGTCGCGCCGGCGCCCTGGTCTTCGGCGGCGGCCATGTGGTCCTGCCGCTGCTGGAGGCGGAGACGGTCGGCCGCGGCTGGGTGGACGCCGAGACCTTCGTCGCCGGCTATGGCGCGGCGCAGGCGGTCCCCGGCCCGCTGTTCGCCTTCGCGGCCTTCCTCGGCCAGGCCGCGCAGGGGCCGGCGGGGGCCGTGGCCGCGCTGGTCGCGATCTTCCTGCCCGGCGCCCTGCTGGTGGTCGGCGCCCTGCCGTTCTGGGCGACGCTGCGCGCCCGTCCGAGGGCGCGCGCGGCCCTTGCGGGCATCAACGCCGCGGTGGTGGGGCTGCTGCTGGCGGCGCTCTACGACCCGGTCTTCGCCCATGGCGCGTCCGAGCCGGCCGGCTTCGTGATCGCCATGGCCGCCTGGCTGGCGCTGAGCGCCTGGAGGGTCTCGCCGCCGCTGGTGGTGCTGGGGGCCGCCGCGACGGGCCAGGCGCTGGCCTGGGTCGGCCTGGCGGTCTGAGGCGCCTCCGGCTCGGTCCCGGGGGGCGGTGCGGGCGCCGCCGAGGGGCGCGCCGTCGGCTCGGTCCGGTCGGGGCCCCGGGTCGGGCCCGGGGGCGCCCTCAGAGCGCGAAAGAGGGGCCCGGGGGCCCCTCGATCGGTCACATGAAGCCGAGCTCCAGCTTCGCCTCGTCCGAGAGCATGTCCATGCCCCAGGGCGGATCCCAGACCATGGTCACGTCGACGGTCTTCACCCCGGCGATCGGCTCGACCGCGTCGGCGACCCAGCCGGGCATCTCGCCGGCGACCGGGCAGCCGGGCGCGGTCAGGGTCATGTCGATGGCGACGTTGTTCTCCGCGTCGATGGCGATGCGGTAGATCAGGCCGAGGTCGTAGATGTTCACCGGAATTTCCGGGTCGTAGACGGTGCGGATCGACTCCACGACCGAATCGAACAGCGGATGCTCGGGCGTCGAGGGACCGACGAGCGGCTCGCCCTCGACCGGCGGATCGCTTTGCAGGGTCATGGCCAGCGGGCTCCTTCAGGGTTGGTCCGCAACATAGGAAATCGGTTGCGCTCGGTAAAGGTGCGCGGCGGGCGCTTGGCGTGGCCTGCGCGCGCGTGTATGGGCGCGCCATGACCCGGTTCAGCTTCGACATCCTCGCCCGCGACGGCCGCGCCCGCCGCGGCGCCATCTCCACCCCCCGGGGCGAGATCCGCACCCCCGCCTTCATGCCGGTGGGCACCGCGGCGACCGTGAAGGCGATGCTGCCCGGCTCGGTGCGCGAGACCGGGGCCGACATCCTGCTCGGCAACACCTACCACCTGATGCTGCGCCCGGGCGCCGAGCGGATCGACCGCCTGGGCGGCCTGCACCGGTTCATGGACTGGGAGCGGCCGATCCTGACGGACAGCGGCGGCTTCCAGGTGATGAGCCTCTCGGACCTGCGCAAGCTGACCGAGGAGGGCGTGCGCTTCCGCTCCCACGTCGACGGGTCCGAGCACATGCTGACGCCCGAGCGGTCGATGGAGATCCAGCGCCTGCTCGGCTCCGACATCGTGATGTGCTTCGACGAGTGCCCGGCGCTGCCCGCCGACCGCGCCCGCATCGAGGAGTCGATGCGCCTGTCGATGCGCTGGGCGCAGCGCTCCCGCGACGCCTTCGGCGACAGGCCGGGCCATGCGCTGTTCGGCATCCAGCAGGGCGGCCTGGAAGAGGACCTGCGCGGCGAGAGCGCCGAGGCGCTGGCCTCGATCGGCTTCGACGGCTACGCGATCGGCGGCCTGGCGGTCGGCGAGGGGCAGGAGGCGATGTTCGCCTGCCTCGACTACGCGCCGGGCCAGCTGCCTGAGGACAAGCCGCGCTACCTGATGGGGGTCGGCAAGCCCGACGACATCGTGGGCGCCGTTCAGCGGGGCGTCGACATGTTCGACTGCGTGCTGCCGTCCCGCTCCGGGCGCACCGGGCAGGCGCTGACCCGCTTCGGCGCGGTGAACCTGAAGAACGCCCGCCACCGGGACGACCCGCGCCCGCTGGACCCGGAGTGCGGCTGCCCCTGCTGCACGCGCTATTCGCGGGCCTACCTGCACCATGTGATGCGGTCGGGGGAGATCATTTCCTCGATGCTGCTGACCTGGCACAACCTGCACTACTACCAGGACCTGATGCAGGGCCTGCGCGACGCCATCGAGGCGGGCGCTCTCGACGCCTTCGCCGCGGCCTTCCACGCCCGCCGCGCCGAAGGCGACATGCCGCCCCTCTGAGCGCCGCGCCGACGGCCCTGGAGAGAGCCGACCTGGAGGGAGCGGACTACAGGCGCCCTGCGGGCGGGCTTGGCTGGGCCTGCGAGTGTGGGGAGCGTCGGAAGAGTTATCGCACGGAGGAGCCTCCGGCGGGCTCCTGACTCACCCAAGAACAAGCCCCGCGCCTGTT
>CAXGVP010000049.1:0-11393 GCA_964013055.1 uncultured Albimonas sp. | reverse complement strand
GGGGGGGGGGGGCGCGCCCCCCTGGGGGGGGCGCGCGGCGGGTCAGGGCTGGAACGGCCGGCCCAGGGGGGAGGTGCGCAGGCCGGGGCGCAGGCGGGTCCAGGGGAGGGTGGCGGGGTCCACGGCCATCGGGCCGGGGGCGGCGCAGACCAGGATGGTCTCGGCGATCGGCTGGAAGTCGGCGCGGAAGTGGTTGGAGCTTTTCACCACCAGGATCTTCTCGTCCTCCGGCGGGACGCCGAGGGAGCGGAACATCTCGCGATCCGCCATCTGCGCCTTGGAGGAGACCAGCGCCACCTTCACCTCGCCGATGCGCAGCAGGGCGGAGGGGCCCATGTCCATCATCCGGCCGGAGTAGTAGCCGCCCTTGGCCAGGAACCGGCCGTCGGTGAGGTTTTCGATCCGGAACTCGGCCTCGAAGGGGGCGTCGCCGGGGATCTTCGACTTGGCGCCCAGCGCCAGCTTGATCGTGGCGCCCTTGCCGGCTTCGTGGCAGGCGGCGGCGCTTTCGGGGTCGAAGATGTTGCCGATGGCGCCGGAGGCGTTGCAGGCGACCAGCGCGCGGAGCATGCCCATGGTGTCGCTGTCGCCGCCGGCGCCGGGGTTGTCCTGGGTGTCGGAGATCACCACGGGCTTCGTGGCGGTCTGGGCGATGCGCATCGCCTCGCGCACGCCGTCCTCGGGGGACCAGACGGGGCCGGCGAAGTCGGGCTCGGCGGCCTCGATGGCCAGCGCCAGCTGTTCCGCCGCGATCTCGGCGCCCGGGCCGTAGGCGGTGATCGCCATGCCGCAGTCGGGGAAGTCCGCCGCCGGGAAGCCCATGTTGAAGCTCAGCGAGGGGCAGCGGGGGTCGGCGGTCAGGTCCTCCAGTTTCTCGTAGAGGGCTTTGGCCGGGTTCTCGAAGGTGGTCTGCCAGCTGATTGCGGTCAGGAAGTCGATCTGGCGGAAGGCCTTGGCGAACTTCTCGCCGGCGAGCAGGCGGGACATCATCCGGGCGGAGCGGCGGCCGGTCTCGGCCATGTCGACGTGGGGGTAGGTGCGGTAGCTCTCCAGCACGTCGGCCATCTCGACCATCAGGGGGGTGACGTTGGCGTGCAGGTCCAGGCTGACCGTGATCGGCAGCTCGGCGCCGACCTGGGCGCGGACGCGCTTGAGGATCTCGCCCTCGCCGTCGTCGAGATGCTGGGTCACCATCGCGCCGTGCAGGTCGAGGCAGATGCCGTCGATCTCGCCAGCCGCCTCGATCAGGTGGAGGAGGCGGGCGGTGATGCGCTCGAAGGCGTCCTCGGTGACATGGGCGGAGGGGGAGGCCATGCAGTAGAGGGTGGGGATGCACTCCCACCCCTCGGCCTCGCCGACCTCCATGGCGCCGCCGATGGCGGCGTTGACGCCGCGCACCTTCTCGCGCAGGTCCTCGCCCTCGGACATGCGGCCGTAGCCGCCGCCGCCCTCGAAGTCCTTGTAGGTGGCGAGCGACGGGCCGAAGGTGTTGGTCTCGTGCAGGAAACCGCCGAAGACGATGCGTTTGGGGGCCATCACGCGGCCTCGATCTTGTTGAGCCCGCACCAGCGGGCGATGAACAGGGCGATGGTTTCCGTCACCTTCTGCATCGAGGCCAGCTCCACCTTCTCGTCGAAGCCGTGCACGTTCAGGGCCTTGGGGCCGAAGCAGACGGCGGGGATGTCGTAGTAGAGCTCGTAGAAGCGGGTGTCGGTCAGCGCGGTGGAGGAGCGCAGCTCCATCATCTCGCCCTCGAACACGTCGGAGTAGGCGGTCGAGAGCACCTCGTGCAGCTCCTCGCCGTTCTCCAGCACCCAGCCCTCGGCCTGGAAGCCGTTCCAGACCACCT
Source organism: uncultured Albimonas sp. (assembly GCA_964013055.1). Lineage (GTDB taxonomy): Bacteria > Pseudomonadota > Alphaproteobacteria > Rhodobacterales > Rhodobacteraceae > Albimonas. The sequence goes on along the minus strand of CAXGVP010000049.1, from coordinate 9,544 downwards.
CGGGCGGGTTGTTGGCGAGGAACGGGTTCTCGCGCGCGGCGGCGGCGACGCAGTCCACGATCTCCTGCTTGCACTTGTCCAGGTCGAAGCCGGGCAGCACGCCGATGCGGCAGTCGACGTCGCACCAGGCGGGGACCGAGGAGGCCCAGTCGCCGCCCTGGATCTTGCCGGCGTTGAAGTTCAGCGGGTGGGGGACGTCCTTCCAGACCGGGTCGTCGCCCTTGCGGGCGTTCCATTCCTCCTGGAGGGCGGAGAGTTTCTTCAGGACCTCGAAGCTCGCCATGATCGCGTTGGAGCCCTCGCCGGCGACCGAGACATGGACCGGCTTGCCGCGGACCTTCAGCTTGAACCACAGCACGCCGACCTGGGCATTCGAAAAGCGGTGGCCGGTGGGCTCGGGCAGGAGGGCCGCGTCGGCGCGGTAGCCGCGCTGCAGGGTCGAGAGGGCGCCTAGTCCGGTCGATTCTTCCTCGATCACCGACTGGAAGAAGACCGGGGCGGCGGGCTCGAACCCGGCGGAGCGCAGGGCGTCGAGCGCGAAGAGCGCGCAGACCGTGCCGGCCTTCATGTCGCCCGCCCCGCGGCCGTTCATCCAGCCGTCCTTGATCGCGGGCTCGTAGGGCGGCGTCTCCCACATCTCCAGCGGGCCGACGGGGACCACGTCGAGGTGGCCCTGCAGGATCAGCGAGCGGCCCTTCACAACGTCCGGACGATGCGAGCCGACCACGGTGCGGGCGCGGGAGAAATCGCCCTCGATCGGGCCGAAGCCCTTGAGGTCCTTGAGGTCGTCGAGCTCGATCTTCCAGTCGTCGACCTCGTATCCGCGGGCGCGCAGGGCGGCGGCGATGAAGTCCTGCGCGGGGCCTTCCTCGAAACGTTGCGAAGGGATCCTGACGAAATCGGCGAGGAACGAAGTCTCGGCGTCGAAGTTCTCGGCGACCGCGGCGACGATCGCCTTGCGGTCTGCTTCATCGATAGGCAGGGGGGCGGTCATCCGGAGTCTCCTTGAGCAGTGCGACACAATTTGCACAGCGATACGGGGTTATTGGTTCGGACATAGATTGACAACGCCGCGACCCACGACGCAACCTTTCTCTCGCACCTGCAAAAGGCGCCATCGAACCGCAGCGAGACGCTCCGTGGGCTGCTGCGAAAAAGAGAAACAGCCGGAGCCGGGCGCCCGAGTCCTTCCGCGGTGAAGGGGGCGCCGGCGATCCACGGCCGGCTGATCCGACAGGAGACGCGAATGTTCGACTTCCTCGCAAAGACGGGACGCCGAGCGGCCCCGCGCCGCCGGACGGCGGCCGCCCTGCTCGCCGGCGCCGCCGCCACGGCCCTGCTGGCCACGCCGCTCTCGGCGCAGACGCTGAAGGTCGTGATGCACTCGTCGCTGCGCGTGCTCGACCCGATCATCACCACCGCCTACATGTCGCGCAACCATGGCTACATGGTCTACGACACGCTGTTCGCGCTGGATGAAGAGTACAACATCAAGCCGCAGATGGCCGAGGGCTACACCGTCTCCGACGACGGTCTGACCTACACCATCACGCTGCGCGACGGGCTGACGTTCCACGACGGCGCCGACGTCACGGCCGAGGACGTCATCGCCTCGCTGAAGCGCTGGGGCGAGCGCGACGGCATGGGCCAGAAGCTGATGACCCAGATCGCCTCCTGGGAGGCGCCGGACGCCAAGACCGTGGTGATCACGCTGGCCGAGCCCTACGGCCTGCTGATGGACTCGATCGCCAAGCCGTCCTCGAACGTGCCCTTCATCATGCCCAAGCGCCTGGCCGAGACCCCCTCGACCGAAGGCGTGCCGGAGCAGATCGGCTCGGGCCCCTTCAAGTTCGTGCAGGACGAGTTCCAGCCCGGCGTGATCACGGTCTACGAGAAGTTTGAAGAGTACGTTCCGCGTGACGAGCCCCCCTCCTGGGCCTCGGGCGGCAAGGTGGCGAAGGTCGACCGCGTCGTGTGGATCGTGATGTCCGACGCCCAGACCGCGATGAACGCCATCATGTCCGGCGAGATCGACTACTGGGAGGCCCCGCCCTACGACCTGCTGCCGGTGCTCGAGACCGTGCCCGACCTGACGATCCACGTGATCAACAAGATGGGCTCGACCACCATCGGGCGGTTCAACTTCCTCAACCCCCCGTTCGACGACGTGAAGGTTCGCCAGGCGGCGATGATCGCCATGAACCAGCAGGACGTCATGGACGCCATGATCGGCAACCCGGATTACTACCAGATCTGCGGCGCCATGTTCATGTGCGGCACGCCCCTCGAGTCCGAGGTGGGCGCCGAGGGCGTGATGGAGAAGGACGACCTCGACGCCGCCAAGGCGCTGCTGGCCGAGTCCTCCTACGACGGCTCGCCGCTGGTGATCATGCACCCGACCGACGTCGGCTCGCTGCGCACGCAGCCGGTGGTGGCCGCGCAGGCGTTCCGCGACGCGGGCTTCAACGTCGACCTGCAGGCGATGGACTGGCAGACGCTGGTCGGCCGCCGCGCCTCCCAGGCGCCGCTCAGCGAGAACGGCTGGAACATGTTCTTCACCACCTGGGTGGGCGCGGACGTGTTCAACCCGATCGCCAACAACATGGTGAACGGCAAGGGCAAGGAGGGCGGCTGGTTCGGCTGGCCCGACATGCCCGAGGCCGAGGAGCTGCGCGACGCCTACGCCAAGGCCGCCACGCCCGAGGAGCAGAAGGAGATCGCCGAGAAGCTCCAGGCCTTCGCCTACGAGAACGCCATGTACATCCCGCTGGGCCAGTTCACCGCCCCCGCGGCCTGGACCGGCAAGATCGACGGCGTCCTGGACGGCCCGGCGCCGTTCTTCTGGAACATCTCGAAATCCGAGTGACCTGAGCCTGCCCGGCCCCCCCGCGGGGGCCGGGTTCCCCCGCCGAGCCGCGCGCCCGGGCAGGCCGCGGAGCGGCCGACCCACTCCCCCGCGCGGATCGTCCATAGAAGACGCCGCGGCTGCGAGCGAGGTTTTCCCCGATGCTCTCCTACATCCTCCGGCGCGTGCTGGCGGCGATCCCGGTCATGATCTTCGTGGCCCTGTTCGTCTTCCTGCTGCTGCGCCTGTCGCCCGGCGATCCCGCGGCGATCATCGCGGGCGACACCGCGACCCCCGAACAGCTCGAGCAGATCCGCGAGCGGCTGGGCCTGAACGATCCGCTCTACGTCCAGTTCGCCGACTGGGGATGGCGCCTGCTGCAGGGCGACTTCGGCGAGTCGATCCTGTCGGGCACCTCGGTCACCTCGATGATCGCCGACCGCATGGAGCCGACGATCTCGCTGGCGCTGACCACCATCATCCTGTCGATCCTGATCGCCGTGCCGCTGGGCGTGATCGCGGCGTGGAAACACGGCACCTTCGTCGACCGGGCGGTGATGGCGATCTCGGTGCTGGGCTTCTCGGTGCCGGTGTTCGTGATCGCCTACGTGCTGATCCAGGTCTTCGCCATCAACCTCAAGTGGCTGCCGGTGCAGGGCTTCACCTCGATCTTCGACGATCCCGCGACCTTCGCCCAACGCATCGCCCTGCCGACGCTGACGCTGACCTCGCTCTATATCGCGCTGATCGCGCGCATCACCCGCACCTCGATGCTCGAGACGCTGGGCGAGGACTTCGTGCGCACCGCGCGGGCCAAGGGCCTGGCCGAGCGGCGGGTGCTGATGAAGCATGCGCTGAGGAACTCGGCCGTGCCGATCGTGACCGTGATCGGCATCGGCTTCGCGCTGATCATCTCGGGCGTGGTGGTGACCGAGTCCGTGTTCAACCTGCCGGGCATCGGCCGCCTGACCGTGGATGCGGTGCTGGCGCGCGACTACCCGGTGATCCAGGGCGTGATCCTGCTGGCCTCGCTGCTCTACGTCGGCATCAACCTCATGATCGACATCGCCTACGTCATCCTTGATCCGAGGATCCGCTACGCATGACGCACGTTCCGGACCTTTCCGCCGCGCCGTCGCGCGGCGCCCTGATGTGGAAGCAGGCCCGCGCGATGTTCTTCGCGGGGCCGGTGACCTCGCTGGCCACGATCGTGATGATCCTGATCGTGCTGATGGCGATCTTCGCGCCGCTGATCGCGCCGCACGATCCGATCCGCCTGAACCCGGCGATGCGGCTCAAGCCCGCCTCGGACGAATTCCTGCTGGGCACCGACGCCTTCGGGCGCGACCTGTTCAGCCGGATCATCTACGGGGCCCGCATCTCGCTGGCCGTGGGCGTCGGCGCCGCCGTGCTCTCGGTGCTGATCGGGCTGGTGATCGGGCTGGTCTCGGGCTTCTTCCGGGGGCTCGACGCGGTGCTGATGCGCATCGTCGACGGGCTGATGGCGATCCCTTCGATCCTGCTCGCCATCGCCATCGTGGCGCTGTCGGGCGCGACGCTGGGGACCGTGCTGCTGGCCATCGTCATCCCCGAGGTGCCGCGCGTGGTGCGCCTGGTGCGCTCGGTGGTGCTGTCGGCGCGCGAGGAGCCCTACGTCGAGGCCGCGATCTCGGTCGGCACGCCGACCTGGAAGATCCTGACCCGGCACCTGCTGCCCAACACCATCCCGCCGCTGATCGTGCAGGGCACCTACATCTGCGCCGCCGCGATCCTGACCGAGGCGATCCTCAGCTTCCTGGGCGCGGGCATCAACCCCGAGACCCCGACCTGGGGGAACATCATGGCCGAGGGCCGCGTCTACTTCATCATCAATCCCGGCATCATCCTGTGGCCCGGGCTGGTTCTGTCGCTGGCGATCCTGTCGGTGAACCTGGTGGGCGACTCGGTGCGCGACGCGCTCGACCCGCGCATGGCCAAGAGGGGGATCGACCGATGAGCGAGACCGTTCTCGAGATCCGCAACCTCTCGATCGCGCTGGACGGGGACGATTCCGCCCGGGTGGTCAAGAACCTCTCCTTCTCGATCAAGCCGGGCGAGACCATGTGCCTGGTGGGCGAGTCGGGGTCGGGCAAGTCGCTGACCTCGCTCGCCACCATGGGGCTGCTGCCCAAGGCGCTGAAGGCCACGACGGGGGAGATCCTGGTCAACGGGGTCGACGTGCTCAAGCAGTCGCCGGGGCGGCTGCGCGCGATGCGCGCCACCCAGATGGCGATGATCTTCCAGGAGCCGATGACGGCGCTGAACCCGGTGATGAAGGTCGGAGACCAGATCGCCGAGGTGATGGAGGCGCACGGCCAGTCCCGCGGCGACCGCAAGAAGGCGGTGCTGGAGATCATGGAGCAGGTGCACCTGCCCGACGTCGAGCGGATCTACGGCTCCTACCCCCACCAGCTTTCGGGGGGGCAGCGCCAGCGGATCATGATCGCCATGGCGCTGGTGCTGAAGCCCAAGCTGCTGATCGCCGACGAGCCGACGACCGCGCTGGACGTCACCACGCAGGCGCAGGTCCTCAAGCTGATCCGCGAGCTGCGCGAGGAGCTGGGCACGGCGGTGCTGTTCATCACCCACGACATGGGCGTGGTGGCCGAGATCGCCGACGACGTGACCGTGCTGCGCCTGGGCGAGGCGGTGGAGAAGGCCCCGGTCGAGGCGCTGCTGCGCGACCCGAAGACCGACTATGCGCGCGAGCTTCTGTCGGCCGTGCCCTCGCTGATCCCGCGGGCGCCGCGGCCGACGCCGAGGAAGGCGACGCCGGCGCTGAGCACCGAGGCCCTGACCAAGGTCTATTCGACCAAGTCCCTGCTGGGGAAGGCGAAGGAGACGCGGGCGGCGGATGCGGTGAACCTGGTGCTGGGCCCCGGCCGCACGCTGGGGATCGTGGGCGAGAGCGGCTCGGGCAAGTCGACGGTGGCGCGCTGCATCGTGCGGCTGATCGATCCGACCTCCGGCTCGGTGAAGATCACCGGCGAGGAGATCGCGAGCGTCCCGGTCAACCGCCTCAAGCCGCACCGCAAGCGGGTGCAGATCGTGTTCCAGGACCCGTTCCGGTCGCTCAATCCGCGCATCGAGGTGGGCGAGTCGATCATCGAGGGGCCGCTGAACTTCGGAGTCTCGCGCAAGGCGGCGCTCGAGGACGCCAAGCGGCTGCTGGAGCTGGTGGGTCTTCCGCGCTCGGCCATCGACCGCTTTCCGCACCAGTTCTCCGGCGGCCAGCGCCAGCGCATCGCCATCGCGCGGGCGCTGGCGATGAAGCCGGACCTGCTGATCGCGGACGAGGCGGTCTCGGCGCTGGACGTGTCGGTGCAGGCGCAGGTCCTCAAGCTGCTGGACGAGATCCAGGAGCGGATGGGCATCGCGATCCTGTTCATCACCCACGACCTGCGCGTGGCCGCGCAGATCTGCGACGAGGTGATGGTGATGCGAAAGGGCCAGGTGGTCGAGGCGGGTCCCGCGGCCGAGGTCCTGGCCAGTCCGCGCACGGACTACACCCGCTCCCTGATCGAGGCGGCGCCCGGCCGCCACTGGGATTTCGCCAATTTCAGACCGGTGGCCGAAACCATCGCCGCCGCCGGCTGAGAGCCTTCGCGCCGCCCTTCGGGGCGGCGCTTTCATGTGGCGGGCAGGGCCCCCCGCGCTTCAGAAAAGACCCCGAGGACAATCGACATGGACATCAACGCCCTTCCCTTCGACGCCGACGAGATGCTGAAGGGCCTCAACGCCTGGGTGGCGCAGGAGAGCCCCACCTGGGACGCCGGCGCGGTGAACGGGATGCTGGATCTCGCGTCGCGGGACCTGGCCGAGATGGGCTTCACGATCGAGCGGATCCCCGGGTCGATGGGGCTCGGCGACGTGCTGCGCGCGACCCAGCCGACCCACCCCAGGGCGGGGGAGAAGGGCGTTCTGATCGCGGGCCACATGGACACGGTGCACCCGGTGGGGACGCTCGCGGACCTGCCGATCCGGCGCGAGGGCGACAAGGCCTACGGGCCGGGCATCTGGGACATGAAGTCGGGCAACTACCTGTGCCTGGAGGCGATCCGCCAGCTGAAGAAGGCGGGGATCGAGACGCCCCTGCCGATCACCATCCTGTTCACCCCCGACGAGGAGATCGGCACGCCTGCCGCGCGGAGCATCATCGAGGCCGAGGCCTCGCGCGCCCGCGCCGTGCTGGTGCCCGAGCCGGGCAAGACCGGCGGCGGCGTCACCTCGGGGCGCTACGCGATCGCGCGGTTCAACCTCAAGGCGCTGGGCATCCCCTCGCATTCCGGCGCCCGGCTGAAGGAGGGGCGGTCGGCGATCCGCGAGCTGTGCCGGCGGATCGAGCAGATCGAGGGGATGACGACGGACGACTGCACCTTCTCGGTCGGCGTGATCAAGGGCGGGCAGTGGGTGAACTGCGTCAGTTCCACCGCCTTCGGCGAGGCGCTGTCGATGGCCAAGGAGCAGGCGGACCTGGACCGCGGGGTGGAGGCGATGCTGGCGCTCAACGAGCCGGGCGTCTTCGAGGTGACCCGTGGGGTGACACGCCCGGTGTGGACGCTGGACGACGGCACGCGGGAGCTGCTGGCGATGGCCGAGGGGTTCCACAAGCAGGTGGGCATGGGCTTCTCGCATGCGCCCTCGGGCGGCGGCTCGGACGGGAACTTCACCGGCGCGATGGGGGTTCCCACGATCGACGGGCTGGGGACGGAGGGCGAGGGCGGCCACACGCTGCACGAGCATATCCTGGTGCCGACGCTGGCCAGCCGCGGCAAGGTGGTGGCCGGGCTGCTCGCGACCCTCTCCTGAGGCCGGCGGGGGCGCCGTCCCGGAGGCCGGGCGAGGCGCGCCCCTGATCCGGGGGCGCCCTGCGGGCGGGCCCGGACCTGCCGCGACGGGTTCGCCTTCGGGCGGGACGCCCCGGGGCGCGTATTCGGGCGAAACGCCCGGGGCGCGCGCCTTCGGGCGCGACGTCCGTGGCGCGCCTTTGGGCGCGACGTCCGTGGCGCGCCTTTGGGCGCGACGTCCGTGGCGCGCCTTCAGGCGCGACGGCCGGGGCGGGACGCGGGCGCCGCCAGGCGCCCGGGCAGGGCCGCAGGCCCTGCCTGCGACGTCGGCCACGGGCGCGTCGGCGCCCTTGCTCTCGGGCAGGCCGGCCCCCGGCGCGGCGCAGCCAAGCCCGCCCGCAGGGCGCCTGCGGGCCGGGGAACGGAGGCGCGACGCTCGGGGCGGGGGCTGCCCGTTCCGGCGACGGGAGGGGCGACGGGACGGGCGCTCGCGCTGCGCGCGTCGCCCCGCCCGCCGTCCCCCGAGGCGCCCGGAGGTCCGCAGGTCGCGCGCAGCTCGGCCGCGGCGCCGGTCAGGCGGCTGCGCCGGTCACGCTGGGGCGCCGGTCACGCTGAGGCGCCGGTCAGGCTGGGGCGCCGGTCAGGCGGCGGCGCGGGCGCAGAAGCACGAGGCGTTGACCGGGATGTCGGAGCGCGCCGCCGCCAGGTCCAGGCGCTGGCGGATCAGCCTGCCCTCGGCCGTGTCCGCCGCGCCCCGCGCCTCGAGGCACTGCATCAGGCCGCGCAGGCTCCAGACGTTGTCGGGGTGCACGCAGGCCCGGCTGAGCTTGCGGCCCAGCCCGAGGTCCTCGCGGTAGGCGGCTTCCGCCTCCTCCACCCGCCCCTGTTCGAGCAGCAGCGCGCCCAGCGCGTGGCGGGCGGGCTGCATCCAGCCCCAGGGCTCGTCGTAGGGCAGGGCGTCGTCGCGCTCCACCGACAGGCGCAGGGCGGCGAAGGCCTTGTCGTAGTCGCCTTTCCGATACTCGATCTCGCCTTCCAGCATCGCCTCGGCGACCTCCAGCAGGTCCACGCAGCGGTTGTTGTGCAGGAGGCGGGAGGGGGGGACCTGCGCCTTGGCCTCGGCGAAGAGGGCCTGTTCGCGCTCGGCCTCCGCCACCTCTCCGAGGGCGGCGTGGGCGACGCCCTTGGCGTAGCGCCACAGCGCGGTGAGGTTGCGCCAGATCTCGGGATTCTCGGGCATCGGCGCCTCGATGATCTCGCGCCAGCGGCCGAAGCGGACCAGGATGTGGGGGCGCATGCCGAGGTAGCTCTCGAAATAGTCCGCCATCGGGGGGGACTGGATCTCGAGCAGGTCCGGGGGGGTGATCGCCACCATCTCGGCGCAGGCGTCGAGCGCGGGCTGCATCTGGCCAAGGAACATCGCCCCGTAGATGGCGAAGTGGTAGTTGTGCAGCCGGTAGCCGGCATAGATGTTGTAGGGGCCGAGGCGCTCGTAATAGAGGCGGTCGCGCTCGATCGCCTTGAGGTTCCAGTGCAGCACGTCGCGGTAGTGGCCGCAGAGCACGTCGATATGGGTCGGCATGTGGATCAGGTGGCCCGCGTCGGGGACCAGCTCGCGCAGCCGGTCGCCCTGCTTGAGGGCCAGTTCGGGCGTCGCCGACATCTCCATCAGGTGCACGTAGAGGTGCAGCGCGCCGGGGTGGTCCCAGGCGGCGGGATCCTCGCGGAACGCCCGCTCCAGCACCGCCTGCGCCTCCCGCGCGCCGGAGCGCGCGGCCGGCTCGCCCGAGGCGAGGTCCCACATCTTCCACGGCGTGACGTTCATGATCGCCTCGACGAAGACGGTGGCGACCTCGAGATCGTCGGGAAGCTG